>DAOWIM010000313.1 GCA_030640905.1 bacterium | reverse complement strand
AGCGGAGATGCCGTAGCCACTCGCCAAGCCAAGCCTGCTCACCAGCAAGCCGGTGCGATCGAGGACTCTTCGCTCTGAGAAATCTGCCATGTTGTCCTCCTCTTGAGCTCTCCAGCAAGCCATTGATCATGCCTGTTGCAAAGCTAGGCTCTCGGAACCGAACAGTCAAGCTGATCTCGGTTGGGGTAGCGCAACAGGAATTGTGTAAAATGGGATTATGGGTTTAACTTCTGTTTTCGGTTGAATTCAGCTACTTGAGTATAAATGATCCTTTCGCAGCTATGTTCATCGCGAAATGAGTCTATCAGTCTCACTCGTCTTCTGATTTCCCGGTGGAACCGCTCGATGATATTATTTGAAGCAAGCCTACTCCAGAGGCGTTTCGGTTGATCGTAGAATGTAAGTGATAGGTCGATATCTTGGATGAAGATCTTCACGGCCCGGGGTTCAATTGGCAGCCACTTCTGCTGGAATCGCCGTATTGCCAACAAGGCCTTATTGCGGGATCCGGCCTTGAAGATGGCAGTTGCATTATCACAAATCTCTTTGCGATGACTACGGTGACGCAGGTGTTTAACAAGGTTGCGCTGTCGGTGTATCCAGCAAACCTGCAGCGGTGCGAATCCATAGACCATACGTACGGCCTCGATCAGGCCTAGTGCTCCGTCTGTGACAACCAGCTTTAGTGCACTCCCCTTCAAACCGCGCCGGTATAGATCATCCAGGAATGCCTGCCAATAGATACCTTTCTCCGATGGTACCGCCCGGAAATCAATCACTTCGAGGCGGCCGTCAGCATACTCGGCCAAAGCGAATAACACCGTATACTTCCGCCTAAACGCACTGCGAATCGTCACCCTGAATCCGTCAAGATAAAGATATCGGATATCATCAGAAAGCGTCCGACTATGGTATTGGCCCAGCTCGTAACTTACTGTCTTGAGGATGTTCGATACCGTCTGACTGCTGAAACCGCATTCCCCAAAGAATCCAGTGAAAAACTCCTCCACCCGTCGAGTAGCCAATCCCAATGTGAAGGTCTTCAATATCTGACGATCAAAATCGCCACCAAAACGACGGTAACGCTCCAAAATCTGGCTTCGATAAACTCCATGGCGACTACGCGGTACAAGCACCTTCGACAATACTCCCAGCTTGCAGATTACATCCCGGCTGTAGTAACCATTACTCTGATCCCGGCGACGATCCGATCGCTCATAGGGTCCTGCCCCAATACCAACACTGCGCTCTACCCGCAAGGACTCCTCTAGCAGGCGACGGCCAAGCAAGCGAAGCTGATCATCCCACTCTTCCCAGAATATTTGCTTGACTTCACTCCAACGATAACGTAAGTCTTTCTCTGTAAACCACAGGTTTACCATCGGGTTTAACTCCTTTCTGTTGCGAGTTAGAGTTAAACCCGTTTCTATCAACATCTCTAAATTACACAAAACATATTACACTACCCTCGTCTTGGTAGCTTCTCCAGAGCCTGACGCCGCGTTAAGTCGGGATCACCGAAACTTTTTCTGGAGAGTCACTTAGGAACAGGCGGCGCAGGGTACCGGACCGCCACCGAAGATATAGTTGATCAGATGAACGGCATCCGAAACATTGACCGTCTGGCTGCAATCGGCGTCACCGGCCCCCGGCGGATTTGGTGCCGGACCACCGGCAAAGATGTAGCTGATTAAATAGACCGCGTCGGTAACATTCACTACCCCATTGCCGTCGGCATCACCGCAGACAAAGTCGCAGGCGTCACCGATATTGTCGCCGTCGGTGTCGGCTTGATCCGGATTATAAATCGACAGGCAATTGTCGCAACTGTCGCCAACCCCGTCGATATCAAGATCTTCCTGGACAAAATTGGTTACCTCCGGGCAATTGTCGCAGGGGTAGAGGTAACCATCCTCATCGGCATCGCCGAGAAGATAAACATAGACGGCGCCGGCATCGTTGCCGGTGCTGTCGTTGAGATGCGCGCCGACCGCGATGTCGTCCAAGCCATCACTGTT
>DAOWIM010000027.1 GCA_030640905.1 bacterium | reverse complement strand
CCAAGATGAAGGCCAAGAAGACCGAGAAATATGAAGCGAGAGTTATCAGACTGGAGCATCAGGTTAGAACCCTGCTGAACGGCGAGAAAAAACTGGCCGAGTTCTGAGTCAGGATCGGTCGTGTTCCTCCCGTCGCATCTTTTCCCGGACATCCGGGATGAATGGATAAGTAGGGAATTCCTCCAGTAAGCGTCGATAAATCAGACGGGCATCTTCGGTAGTTGTCTCATCGACAAAGAAGATGTCCGCTTTCATTTTCAGACTATATGGCAAATAGTACGATTCTGGGAATTCTTCTATCAATCTCTCAAGACAATTGAGCACAGCCGAAGTGTCGGTGCGGTTTATCGTCGTTGAGGCCAGACGATAAAGGGCAAAGTCGGCGATAGCTCGATTTGAAGCATCGGCTACGGCCTGAAGATGCACGATAGCTGAATCAGGCATTTGTCTCTCTTCAAAAAGCCGGGCGCTGGAATATTCGTGCAGCAGTTGAGGGCTGTCGATTGATTCGTCCATCAGGATCAGCAGTTGCAGGGCATCGTTGAGATAGTAGCCACGGGGATGTTTCACCATCATCTTCTGAAAGTCTGCCCGCGATGAGTCAAATTGCTTATTGAAAAACCGGATCAGCCCACGATAGAACATGACTTCCTCGGCAGCATCTTCGGTCATGTGGCGCTTGCTGAGGATTTCCAGATGTTTGTCTGCTTCTGTGAGGTCGCCTTTGGCCAGGTATACGCGGGGGATTGTCAACTTGGCGTCCAGATAGATTTTGCCCCGTCGGTAATGATTGACTACAGAGTCAAAATAGACGAGGGCTTTGTCGTAGTCTCTTAGTTGCGAATAATAGACCATGCCAGTCTTGTATAGTGCTTCTCCGATAGGGCCGGGGACGGAGATCGTGGTCGCGACCGTATCATAGAGGGCCAGAGCTTCCTCAAGACGATCCAGCCGGACGAGCGCATCGGCCTGGAGAAGGTTGATGTCGACCATGAACGGCTGATTGGCATATTGTGAACGCAGATACGCAGTCATCCGAACCACCTCGGCAAATAGCTCCCGCTCCTGACAATTACGTGCAAACTGGACCAGAGCGGTGCCTTTGAATCCTTCGGCGGAATCCTGACGGATCGCGTAGCCAGATGCTTTTTCGTAGTTGTTGTGCCCGAGGTAGTAATTGGTCAGCAGTCTGAAAGCCCGGAAATTGGACGATACCGGTGCCAGTGCAACCAGCGCCTGTTCGGTTTCCTCCGATGATGTGGGGAAGTCAAGCATGCTGTGGAGTTTACGTTCAGCGGCGGCCGCTGAAGTGGCTGTGTTCAGGGCGATGAAATACTCGCCCGCTGCAGCGGTGTAATGCCCGCCCGATTCCAACGCTCTTCCGCGTTGTAGCGCAAGGAGGGTGGTTTCGTTGCGGAGGATACGGATAGAGTCTATGATTCTCACCGCATGGTCGATGAAATTCTCGTTCAGGAGGCTTTCGAGGATAGTGGTGATTCTCATCGCGCCCTGATCATCACAGAGGGTGGCGGATTTCAGGTAGGCGTTGAGGGCGTCTTCGCGTCGGCCCTCTTTAATATATGCGTCACCCAGAAAGGAATAGTACTTGGCTTTCTGCGGATACAATTCGGTGAACCGTTGCGAAATGATCTCAGCTTTTGTCCATTGCTTGAGATTGAGGTAGCAGGTTCGGAGCAGGTTGAAGATTAATTCGTTGGTATTGTTTTCGGTGTACAGTTTCTCAAGATAGGCTGCGGCTCCGGCGTAGTTTCTCTTGCGGAGTAAATCGCGCGCAACTCGCAGCTGTTCGTTAAGGGCTTGATTTGTCACCGGGGAAGAGAGACGGGGGTTGGTTTCTGTTTGAGTTGTCTGGGCCGATGTTGTGGTGGCCAGAGACATCAGGCAGAAACCGGCGATCAGAAATTGTTTGATCAGTGCGTTCATCGTTACTGGCCCACCGGAGCTGGTTGGTTCTGAATTGATTTTCGAGACTCGGTCTGCAGCAGAGCTTTGAAGTACGCCTTGATCTGAGCTTCGTACTGCGCCGGATAATTGTCCCCGAGATACTTGCGGAGGCGATCTTCCAGGTCAACCCGGTCATCAAAAAGCTCGGCTGGAAGGGCCGGGGGATGGAACAATGTCTGCGATGTTGCCGAGGTTGCTTTTCGCTGGTCGGAGAAATCTTTCCGCTGGAGTGACCGTGACGCCTCAAGCATCCGAGAGTATATTTTCAATTGCCGTTCGGTTGTCTCGGTGCCGACGTTGCCGCTTTCGAGTGCTTCCTGGACTGTCTTCATCTCGCTGGCGATATCGTCCAGACGTCCAAGTATCTGGCGGGAGTTTCCGAACTCATTGGCCAGTTGTTCCAGCGACTTGCGTATGGCGCCCTGTTCGCCGGCCAGCTTCCGAAGCGCTTCCAGTCCGTTGGAACTTTCTTTCCCGGCGGTGCTGCCTCCCGGTTTGTTGCACTGCTTTTGTGTTTGCTGATTCAGTGAGTTCTGCTTGTTACACATCGACTCGAGTTTCTTCATCCCTTTGTTGCAGTTGCTGCCCTTGTTGCATTGCTTCTGCTGATTGAGAGACTCAACGAGTCGTTGCGAGGCACGGTTGAGGTTGGCCATTGACTCGCGCTGCATGATCTGGGCCGGACGACCCTGTTTGAGTTCCAGTTTTTCGACCGCACCGTCCATGTTAAGGATCGCATCGTCAATCAGTGTTCCCAGTTCCGAAGCGATAAATGGCGAGACCTGTCCCAACTCGGCGATACGTTGTCCCAGTCCTTTGCACGCATCGGTCAGTTCCTGTTGGGCTCGGGCTGCTTGTTCCAGAACCGCCGACTGTGGGGATAGCTCTGCAGCTCTTTTTAGGAGGTCTTCCTGTTTCTGGGAATGATAATTGGCATCATCGATAGCCTTGCGCATCAATTTTTCCGCCATATCGCCCTGATTTTCGTTCATCGCCAGCATCTGCTGCTGCATAGAGTCAAGCATCTCCATTAGCTTGGAAAGGGCCTGCTTGCCCTGCTCGGAGGCGTTACTCTTTTGCTGGTTTTTCATCGCCTTGCTCATCTCGCCCATGTTTTGGTCGGCGTCCGTCTGCTCCACGGCTTCTGCAAACTTGTTAGCCTCTTCCATCTGTTCGAGTCCCGCTTCTTTTTGGGCCTGGCGGAGTTCGGCGGTTTCTTTCTTGAGCTGCTCAAGGGCGTTGCGGATAGCATCTTCCTGAGGGCTGAGTTTGGCTAAGTCTTCGTTGGGGGAGTCGGCGGTCCGCTGGTTCATCTCTTCCTGCTGCTTGGCCAGTTGTTCGGCCTTTCGGATCATTGACTCCATCTTTTGTTCCATCTGCATCCTCTTAAGCAGGGCGAGGGTACGCTCCAGACGTTTGAGCAACTCCTCCTGTGACATCTCCATGTCTCTGAGAGCCTCGGCGAGCTTCTGCTGGTTGAGTTCTTTCAGCGCCTGTTGCAGACGTTCCTGGGCGTCCTTCATATCCTGAGTGGCTACTTCTTCAAATAGCTTCTGAATCTGAGTTAATTTTTCGAGGATCTGGCGGCTGAGGTGAGCATTCTCGGACATCCGGTCGATTGATTTTTCCATCTCGGTTGCTGCTTTTTCCACATCGGAAAGCATCTCAAGATTTTGTTCGGCGATATTTTCAAGCTCTTTTTGCTGTTGCCAGTCAGTTGATGAATTGATCTTCTGCTGGGACGAGATTTTCCGGGCGGCGTTCTTGAGTCGCTCCATCAAATCTTTGCCACGGTCGAGAATCTCTTCGGTGCGTGTGATGCGTTGGCCAGTCTCGGCCTCGGCCTCGGCGATGATCTCCTCAAGCGAAGGCAGCCGGGCTACATACTGCCGCGACCGGGTGATCTTGGGGCCGGAGATTTGATCGTTATCGGCAACTTCAAATGAGTATACGAGATAGTCACCCGGGTAGAGATTCATGGGGCTGAGGTCCCAGTTGAATTCGACTTCGCCCTCGGTCTTGATCCGTTCGGAAAAATGAAGCACCGCAACGTGCTCTTCGCCGGGATGACCCTGAGAGACGACAGCGTACTTGAGGATCAGCGATGAGATACCGTAATCGTCAAAAATGCGAACCTTCAGTGGCAGCCGCATCTCGTCGTTGAGGTTGACATCGAAACCCGGACGAAGGACATCTATTGACGGGTACTCGTCGGGAACAGCCGTGACGTAGTATTCGATTGGGTCGGGATTCTTTTCTCCGAGATGATCCAGCAGGTAGAAATGGTACGAACGGGAACTATCAACCAGTATCACGGCTCCGGCAGTTTTGTCGGTGACTTGCATAGGCAGACGAGTCGAGTCGGAAAAAATCATTTCGGATGATTGAATCGGAAGGTTGGTCTCCATCTTGATATGGGCGCGGCTCCCGATAACCGCCGAGAAGGAACCGTTGTTTTCATCGACTACCGTTGGCGTCAGGCCGGTGTAGTCCGGATAGAAAATCGACAGGCGGATACCTTCGACCCGCGGTCGATCAACGACGTCAACTTTTTGCACCTCAGTTTTGACCCGTCCGGCTTCGACATAGAAGTCAAACGACTTATTGATTTGGCGGAGCGTGGTGGTCAATAACACAGAATCGCCGTAGTCGGTTGGGTGGTGACGCAACGTTCTCAGATCGATTACAGTCTGTTGCCAGCTACCACCGGCGAGGCGGTGGTGGATGATGGCTTCTTCGGGGAATTGATCGCCTCTCAGGACACCGCCGATTTCGATGTCGCGATACTTCACCCACTCAGTCGAGGTTGGCACCGGGGTCAGGAGGTATCCCAACGGCGGAGCAATCACGGTGGTGGGGTTAGAATAGACTTCAAGCGAATGGCTCCAGAGTCCGGGGAGAAGCAGGATCATCGCGACCGCTGCGATGGCAGCAATGGCAAATCGTTTTAGCGACCGGACTACCGGGTAGAAAGTGATGGCTTCGTCGAAATTGATTTCATCCGATCTGGCCAGCGCCTGTTTTACCGTTTGCTGAATAAGATCGTTTGAGTAACCGGGCGTCGAGTTCATGCGTGCGAATTGCAGAGCGGCGATCAGTCTGCCCTTCAGGGCTGGATTCTTCTTTTCCAGCACACAGGCGACAGAGTCAACGCTGCCGGTGAGAAAGCGTACGATTGCATACCTGATGAAAACATAGCCGGCGCCGACACCGCTGATCGTCAGAGCGAGGAGTTTCAACCAGACCGGCAGGATCATCGTGGCGGCGATCAGACTCAGGACTACCGCCGTCAGGAGAATTGCCGCGAAAGTCGTAAGAAAACCTGCGGCCAGCAGAACAAGTCGCTGTTTCAGCAACGTGCCTCGGAGTTGTTGTTCCAGCTCTCGATGTGATTCTGGTGTCGTCATGGCAGCCTGCCGCGGTCAGGTTTGTGTAATCTCGGTTATCTTTCGTTTATCGGCGGTTGTGTCAAAACCGGCAAGTACTTCTGGCAATGAGACCTATTCTCAATATAACGTAGCATAGGTCAGTATGTTCAACCCCATTCGGAACGCCTCAAGACGTTTCTCCGGCGGGTCGTTGTGTACCTGTTGATCTTCCCAGCCGTCGCCAATATCCGATTCCACCAGGAAGTACAGAACCACGCGGCCATTGACAATGATCGCATACCCGCGCGGTGGATTGTTATCATGCTCGTGAATCTTGGGCGGACCATTTGGGAAGTCATGGAAGCAATGGTAGATCGGATGGTCGAACGGCAGTTCCACAATCTCTCGTTCGGGGAAAAGAGAGGCCATCTCCTTTCGGAACGAAACGTCCATGCCATAGGAATCATTGACAAAGAGGAATCCACCGGCGGCCAGATACTGGCGCAGGCGTTCCTTCTCTTCGGTACTGAAACTGATTACGCCGTGGCCGGTAGCGAAGAGGAAAGGGTACTTGAAAAGGGTCGGGTCGGTAATCTCAACCTGGTATTCGTTTGTATCGACCGGGAAATCTGAGTTGTCGTTGACGTACTTCAGGAAATTCGGTAATGCCGAACCGCCCCAGTACCAGTCGCCGCCACCGGAATAGTGCAGGCGGGCTATTTTTAGCGATGATGAGTTGCGGGCGGCTTTTGGCGTCAGGGTTAATCTGGCCGTCCGGTTTAACTGTCGGACCGGATCGTCTTGTGCGGACCCCGAGGTGGGAAGCCACATCGCAATGGCTATGAGACTGAAGAGAATTGTAAACCGTGTAGATTTCATCGTCATAGTTTTTATACTATCGAAACGGTCAACCCGACGCGAAAAAGTACGCCCTGTGGTCGGTCATGTTGAAGAGACGACGGGGTTTTGACCCGTCGCCTCGGAGTGTCTATTGCAATGCGATTCTACTTAAACCGCTTGGGACTGCGAGCTTCCCACTCCACCACGACCGGCGAGGCGACAAATATGGAACTGTATGTTCCGACAATGACACCGAGGATCAGGGCCAGCGAGAAATTACGGAGCACTTCACCACCGAAAAAGAACAGCGGGCCGACCACGAGCAGGACGGTCAGAGATGTGTTCAAGGTACGTGAAATAACTTCGTTGATCGAAGAGTTCACGGCTCCGGCGAATTCGCCTTTGCCGCGATATTTCTTCAGGTTCTCCCGAATACGGTCGAAGACGACCACCGTGTCGGTGAGCGAATAACCGGCCAGGGTTAATAGCGCGGTGACAATAAGTAGATCGAACTCGAGGTTGAGGACATATATTATCCCCAGCACGGCGAGAACAT
>DAOWIM010000141.1 GCA_030640905.1 bacterium | reverse complement strand
CCGCCGCTTTTGTTTTTGGCAGGTCAACCTCGATACCAGATTGCAATAACGGCGCTGAAATCATGAAAATGATCAAAAGAACCAAGACCACGTCGACGAGATTAGTGATATTGATATCGGCCATCGCCCTGTATTCGTGTTGGCGTGGACGCCGGATTATCGGGCCTCTTTACGGGCGCGGGCGACGAAGGCGAGGATGAAACTGTTGGCAAATTCGTTGATGAATTTCAGCTTGTTGTTGGCCCAGTTGTAGGCGATGACGGCGGGGATAGCTGCTCCCAGCCCGACTATTGTAGCCAGCAGGGCCTCGGCAATGCCGGGGGCTACAATCGCCAGCGAGGCCGATCCGCGCTCGCCGATAGCCCAGAAAGAATCCATGATTCCAACCACCGTACCGAGCAGACCGAGAAATGGCGCGGCGTTGGCGGTTGTAGCCAGGAAAATGACGCGCTTTTCGATATTGGTGGCTTGGTCGGACAGAGTTTTTTCCATTGCCATCTCGACAATCTCGAAATCATCAAGTTGCAGTGGATTCTGCGTTTCCTGGAGCGCCCCGCCCTGATTGCGCGATTCCTTCAACTCCTCCAGTTCGTTATATCCGGCAAGATAAATCTGCGCCATTGGCGAATTGGCCTGTGATTTGGCCTGCCCCAGAGTGTCGGCGAGGGATCGTGATCGCTTGAAGTAGTGCATGAAGGCAGCGTTGGCTTTTTCTACCGCTGAGAACTGTCGCCATTTACCGAAGATAATCACCCACGAAAAAAACGACATGAACGACAAGACAAGCAGAATAAAAGTGCCGAAAGCAGATGTGTGAGCGACGATCTCCCAGATCGATCCGGAAAAGATGCCGGCTACGATAGCATAGTCCATAATGGTTCTTACACTCTTCTCAGCTAAAAGTTACAATTGAACAACAGTCCATACGAAAATACTACTCATAAGTCATATAAGCTATCGGTGCCACCCTGCACCGTCAACTAAAACAGGCCGGATCACTAGTGTCAGTACTGTTGGGGTTGATTTTTTTATTGACGTCTCCGAGCAGGAATGGCTACTTGAGCGGAGTTTTGATTTAAACCAGTTGAAAAGGAGATAACATGAAGAGATTGATGTCACTGGTGCTGATCATCGCACTGATGATTGTGCTGACGGCCGGGTGTGGTCAGAAACAGGAGAAAACCGATACGGACTCTCAGAAGGCCAAACAAGCCGAGGTAATGGATTCAACCCGGCTGGATTCGGCAGCGGTCGAAGCGGTTCCGGTAGAACCCGCTGAGGCTCCGGCTGACAGCATGTAACCATCGGTTGTATAGAAACAAAAAAGAACCTTCCGTCGTGAGGCGGAAGGTTCTTTCGTTTACCCTAATCCGTAGGAAGGGTTAGTCTTCGATCATCTCTACGTTGGCACGGGGGATGATCGCCTTCTCACCGCTGTCAAATTCAACTTCAAGGACACGCGCCATAGATTCCGATTCAAGTTTCTGTAGAGGTGAAGGCAAACTGGTTACGGTACCGAGGTGTCCAAAATACGGATGCCTAATAACGCGAATCGGCGTTCCTGCCACCAGTCCACTCATGTCTGAAGGGGCTTCATCTTTGACTGCCTGCTGTTCGCCGACGGCCGGTATAACCACTTCGGGTCGCAGTACGCCGGCTCGAATTTGCGTAGCACCGTTGATCGAGGCCGTTTCACCTTCGTGTCGTTTCATCAGTTCGAAAGTTTTACTGGCCATGTTGATTTGTCCGAAGCCCTCGGTTATAACCAGAGTGGTGCCGATATCTTCCGAGCCGGTAATCGCTACACCGATATCATAGCCGAGGAAATCACGCAGGTCTTTGTCATCAAGACCGCCTACGACGACACCTTTGACACCTACTTTGATCGCTTTATTAAAAGCGTCGGCTGTGACCAGTGAGCCTCCGATGATGATCTTGCCGGAAAGATCGTCTGTTATAAGAGAGTCGTCCAGAATGGCCTTGTTGTCCGGTGTGACGACTTTTATGACGCCGTTGGTTTCACCGCCGATGCCAAAAATCCCCTGAAGGAACGAAGCATAGCAGGACACTTCAACGCCTTCGTTTTCGAATACTTCGGTGATCTCACCCTGGACATACGCCTTTACTTCGACCGGGATAGGATGACCGCGCTGCAACACTTGGCCGGTGACGCTGGAGACTGACTCCATAGTGCCATCGACAGTGGCTTCGCACGGCGTGTTGAAGAACTTGATGAACGATTTCTTCAGGGCGATCATTTCGCCCTCTTTGATCGGGTCCCCGACCTTCTTGACCATAATCTCCGCCATGTCTTCCGGCGGGATGCCAAGTTTGTTGGCGACATTGATAGGGACAACATTGCCCGGCAAGTGCGTGCGTGCGACTACATCCTCGGGGTTGACCTTATCGCCTACTTTGACGATAACCTCTCCCTTCAGCGGAAGGATCCTTCTCTTCTTGACGAGAACTCGTTCAGTAACTTTCAGTCCGGGCGTATAAGCGTGGGCCATCGGGGGTCCCTTTCTAATCTCATTTCTTTTTCATTTTCCGGCTCGTCTGCGACGTCTGGCTGCGACTATTATCAGAATCACTGCAACCGAACACCCCAGAGCGGAATATATTCCAATTGAAGATGACTCCTCCTGCTCGGAGGCGACATCGACAATCTTAAGTTCTTCTTTGGGCAGAGCTGCCTCGATATTTTCCGTCGAGAGTGAGTTTGCCACCCTCAGGAACATCTCCCTGCTGTTCTGGAAGAGGCTGTCGGGAGAATAAAAATAGAATGAGGCAATTCCGCGGTCATAAAATTTCATTATGAGGAGGTTCTTTTTTGGAGCCTGGTCCGGTATGTTTACGTCGTTGACTATCGTGACAACTCTCTGTTCCGCATCGTAGGTGGGGGTATTTGATTTGAGATTCAAAATCAGATCGGATACCGGCGCGTATTGGGTCTTTTTGCCGAAGGTTGCCGCCAGGACGTTTAGAACCGAGTCCACCTGCTCGTTGGAAAAATTCCCGGCAGTGTCCACATCAAGTATGAGGTAGGTGCTGGTATAGAATGGTACCAGGTCATTGACGGTGAATGCTGCCTCATAACTCATCGTGGCGCGGTCCGCACGGTTTCGATAGAGGAAGGCATCGACCGTGTTGTAATCAAGCTGCGACCAGTTGTCGGGAATCTGAATATGGAAACCACCCTTGAGGCTGACATAACTCTTAGCCGACAGTCCCGGCGCAGCCAGAGAGGCAATCAGGATCGTCAGGAGGATCGCCGACAATATGTAGCGAAAGTTCTTCACGGTTTACCGGTCCTGCATTTTTTCCTGCGGATAGATGTCAAGTTCAATCATCCACTTCTTAAGATGCGAGACCCGCTCTTTTTCACTGAGTGTGGACAGATCGAAAGGTCTCCCACGGCCATCGAGAACAATGCCGATAACGCCGCCGTGAAGTTCGGTCTCGACGCGGTTGCCTTTGCCTGCGCCGCAATCAAATCCACGCTCCGGTTCAAGGATAGCCCGAGCCGTCTGCGGCAGGCCGTTTTCCTGAACACCAAGCTCAAGTTTTTTCATCTCAAGATACTGCAGCGTTCCGGTGACGGTGCCGCTGGGGAGTTCGATCGTGTATTTCATAATCGGACCCGGCTTTTTTGCCCTGCCTGACGGGGCAATACAACTGCCAAGGTGAATGAGACAGTCTTTTTCAAAAACTTCGGTCGCCGCTTCCGGCTGTACTTCGGTAAGAACGCCGAGCTGCGGCATCATGAAGATAGAGTCAACCGCCAGGCGGGTCACACCCTCGGGGAGGAAGGCGTCGATCATCATCAAAGCCGCCTGCTGACGTCGCGGCGCATGTGAGAGTACGCCACCGGAACCGATCAACATGTCCAGGGTCATCATATTTACGATCGTTGCCCCGGAAGAAGACTGCGCGAAAGCATCTGCAATCGTACGTTGCTGTTGAACGCCTTTGAGAACAGTCGCGAAATTCTTATGCTGAATAAAAGCGAGCCGTAACGCTTCTTTGGCAACAGCTTGCTCAAAAATCAACTCTTCCATCGACTGGGGGATAGTCGTGGGGCGAATCATTTTGTTCTTGATTCGGTTACGAAGGTCGCGCTCATCCATTTCAAACGGAACCCAGCGCATGACCATCGGCAGCGTAGCCTCGGCGAACACATTAGAAATCGAATACGACATGCCGAGATTAGCCGAGACGGTGCGGTTAAAGACCGGTGTTTTTTCATCCGGCCTGAAGACGGAGAAAACGTCGGTGGTAGCGCCGCCGATATCGACACCGACAGCCTCAATGCCGTACTTCTCAGCGATTGTCTGGATAATCAGACCGACAGCACCTGGTGTTGGCATAATCGGAGCATCGGCCCACGACATCAGCTTCTTATAGCCGGGTGCTTGGGCCATAACGTGCTCCATAAAAAGCTCATGGATTTCTTCACGGGCCGGGCCGAGGTTTTCGCGCTCAAGAACGGGGCGAAGATTATCAACCATCTTTAGGTCAACTTTGTTGGTCAGAACTTCACTGACCGGCTCTCGGGCGCCGACATTACCGGCGTAAATTACCGGAAGTTTGTAGCTGGAACCCAGGCGGGGGCGGGGGTCCGCCGCGGCGATCAGTTCGGCTATCTCTACAACGTGAGTAGTTGTACCGCCATCAATACCGCCTGAAAGGAGAATCATGTCGGGGCGAAGGTGACGAATTCGTTCAATTTGCTGATGTGGCAACCGTTTGTCGTTGGATGCGATAACGTCCATCACAATCGCTCCGGCGCCAAGAGCTGCTCGTTCAGCCGACTCGGCTGTCATTGAGCGCACCACTCCTGCTACCATCATTTGCAAGCCACCACCGGCAGACGACGTTGAAATATAAACATCGGTGCCAACCTTATCCTTGGCTGGTGATATAATGGTGCCGTTCTCATCAAGGAGCTTGCGGCCCGATAGTTCTTCAACCTCGGCCACAGCATTAAGAACGCCCATAGTGACATCTTCAAAAGGCGCCTCGACGGTTGTGGGGGCTTCGCCACGAACCATGAGGCGGTACTCGCCGTTGACGTGTTCGATTAGAATAGCTTTGGTCGTTGTCGAGCCGCAGTCAGTGGCCAGAATGACTTTCACATCGTCAGACTTATCAAATTTTGCCATCAATAAAGAACCTATGGTTTCCTGTTGTGTCTTCAGTAGGTTACCCGGAATCTCCGGTAACAGTTTACGTTACAAGGGCTGTATAGAATCTCAGCCAATGAGTCGCCCAGTATAACTAATGTCCAGAATGTTGTAAAGGGCGTTTTTCGGGGACGATATGAAATTGCCGTGCGATTGTTCCCGGCCCATTTAATCGATACGCCGAAAATACGGGACTGGGCAGGCCACATTTTTCGCTTGACTTGGCTTGGGGCCGGTCATAGATTGCAGGCTGATATTTTGGACCCGGAGTCAATTGCCAGTTTCGGACCCGCAGATTAAGCGTTTTGCGTCGCATTATCGTCCATTGGCTGGCATTTTTTGTTGCCGACGGTTCCTTTCACGATTGAAAAGGTATTGATTTGAATCCGATTCGTATCAGCTTGCTCAACTTGCCATTGTCTCGGTGCCTCGTTAGGATCGCTATCTTTTCCATTTTTTTCGGTTTACTCTCAGTCATTTCTATTTCAGCCCAGCAGTCGGCTGACACTGCTAATGCAGTGCCGGACAGCCAGTTGGTCGAGTTTGCGCTTTCTCCTCCATTTGAAGTCTCAGCCAAGGATACGCCAAACGACGGTGGCGGCTCGATCACCGTGATCTGGCAGCGGTCGGCCGATGATCTCCCGAATGGCATCGTTACGGAATACCGGGTTATGCGAAGCAATGCCGACCAGCCTGAGGTTTTTGCAGAGGTTGGCGATGTGGCTGCGGGTGAGACAAAACCTACCTACAGATATCACGATGGCAATGCAAGCGACGACGAACAATACTACTATAAAGTGGCGGCGGTCACCATCTCTGGGGACGACGCCGAAACCACGCAAGAGGTTGTCGCCGAATCGGATGTGACCGGCCCGGTTAGTTCATCGGCTCAGTGGTTTGACTGGCGGCGGATCAATGCTTTTGTAGGTGTTCTCCTGCTCTGTGGTTTCATCATGTTTTACATTAATCGAGCCAAAGCGGGCAAAAAGATTTTCATACGTAAGATCGCTGGACTTGATGCGGTCGATGAAGCGGTTGGTCGAGCTACTGAAATGGGCAAGAAGATATTTTATATCCCCGGCACACAGGATATGGACAATGTTCAGACTATTGCCGGGGTTACTATTTTGGGCAGGGTGGCTGAAAAGGCGGCCCAGTACGATACCTGGCTGGAAGTTCCGGTATCACGGTCGCTGGTCATGGTTACGGCCAAGGAGGTCGTGAAGGAAGCATATGCCAAGGCCGGGCGTCCCGATGCTTTTCATGAAGATCAGGTACACTATCTAACCGACGACCAGTTTGGCTATGCGGCTGGAATCGACGGCATGGTAGTTCGCGAAAAACCAGCTACGATTTTCTATATGGGCGCATTCTATGCCGAGTCCCTGATTCTGGCCGAGACCGGCAACTCTATTGGCGCCATTCAGATTGCCGGTACCGGGATGCCTTCGCAGTTGCCCTTTTTCGTTGCAGCCTGCGACTATACGCTAATCGGTGAGGAGCTTTTCGCTGCTTCAGCCTATCTATCAAGGGAGCCAAAACTGATCGGTTCTCTTAAAGGGCAGGATGTTGGCAAGGGTCTGATTCTGGCGGCTATACTTCTGGGAATCTTGCTGGAAACATTCAACGTCTGGAATTTTTCCAGCTTATTTAGTGTGATTAACTAACCATGCGCAGAGAGATACCACTGGCCATAACCGGAATTGTCGGCGTCGTTTTTGTCGTACAGTACTTCATCCCGCATTTCCCGTTCAGCCGGATGAACGACTGGTTCTCAGACTGGTTTTCGATCGTTCAGGCGTGCGCTATCTGGCTGGGGGCGCTCAACCTGTTGAAGATATCGGCGCAGAAAATCGCCGCCAGGAAGTCGGACTGGATCTATTCGATAGTTATAGTAGCGTGTTTTTTCCTGATAGTGATAATCGGGTTTATCGAGGGTGAAAGTTTTCGCGGCCAGGGCACTGCTTTTAGCTGGCTTTATGATTACGTTTATACGCCGCTGTCGGCTACAATGTTTGCTATTCTGGCATTCTTCGTGGCCTCGGCCTCATACCGAGCTTTTCGTGCCCGCAACTTTGAGGCGACTCTCTTGCTGGGAGCGGCTTTCTTTGTGATGCTGGGACGGGTGCCGGTCGGCGATATGCTGACAGCATTCCTGCCCGATGGATATCGTTTGTCGGCGTTGGCCAGTTGGGTGATGAATTTCCCGCAGGCAGCTGGGCAGAGAGCTATCATGATTGGTATCGCCTTGGGTATAGTTTCGACCTCGTTGCGCATTATTCTCGGAATCGAACGTTCACATCTGGGGGGTGAGTAACCTTGACGACGAGAGTAAAAGAGATGCTGGTTGCTGGAATCATTCTGGTCTTGACCGTAATTGCGTACTTGGCCAAAGTGGTGGGAGGGTTTGAAGGCGTTCAGTTCTCACCGACCGTTTCGGTGATTGTGGTTATTCTTCTTGCGGCCTCGTTGCTGTGGATTCTGGTGCTTACTCTTAAGGGGCGTTTAATTGGGCGTCGCGTGGTGTTTCTATATGTTGGCATAGCCGTGTCGTTGCCTCTCTTCATGTCGATTTCGCAGAAGATTGTAATTTCGCCGGAGACACAGCAGCTTTACGACGCTATATCGGAACTTCCTTCCGGAGCAAAGGTGCTGGTGTCGTTTGACTATGACCCGCCGTCAGCGCCTGAGTTGCAGCCGATGGCCGAGGCATTTCTGTATTATTGCTTTACCCACGATTTCAAGGTGATTGTGATCGGGCTTTGGCCGCAGGGACCGCAGCAGGCCAACTTGGCTATTGATAAACTGCTGGCCCTTCCTGAAATCGAGGCGAAGAACCTTCAGTATGGCATTGACTATGTGAACCTCGGTTATCAGGCGGGAAATGAATTTGTGATTCAACGGATGGGGGGGTCGTTTGAGTCGATGTTCCCCACCGATTACTCCGGTCATCCCTATAGCGACCTGGAATTAGTGCGAAACATCCGTAATTTTTCTAATATCGATTATTCGTTCAATCTCTCGGCCGGTTATCCCGGTACTCAGGAGTGGGTGCAGGTGGCGGTTGATCGCTACGGTCTCAGTATGGGCGGCGGCAACACGGCGGTGCAGGCGCCTATGATGTACACCTACTTGCAGGCCGGTCAGTTGGCCGGATTGCTCGGCGGGATGAACGGTGCCGCCGAGTTTGAAAAATTGGTTGGACGGGAAGATAAAGGTACGCGGTTCATGCTGTCGCAATCGTTTGCTCATATGGTTGTGATAGCGTTCATATTGATCGGGAATGTCGCTTTTATTGTCGGCGGCCGGAAAAAGAAACTGTAGTTAGATTGGAATTGAGGTACCGGTAGTTTATGGAACACTTTGCTGTCTGGGTTGCTGCTTTTCTTACACTGGGGATAGTCTCTTTCCTATATAAGGACAATCCCTGGTATAAGCTGAGTGAAGCGATCTTTGTCGGTATTTCGGCCGGCTACTGGTTTGTCGTTTTGTTCTGGGACAATATCTACGGCAAATTCTGGAACGGTATATTTCCGGAAGAGCTTATCGATTCGGCGGGAAATGTGGTTACCCGCGAACCGGACTACTGGCTGCTGGTTGGCGCCGTATTGGGCACTCTGATGTTGTTGCGGTTAATTCCGAAGATCGGATGGATTTCGCGCTGGCCGCTGGCCTTTATTATTGGCTGTACTTCCGGTCTCTACTTGATAAATTACTTCTCATCAAACATGATGCGACAGGTTGAGGCGACGATTATGCCGCTAGTCGGGCATTGGGTGCTTGATCCGGCCACTTCACAAAATGCGTTTTCGGCTTTCTCGGGCGCTGATATCTTCTCCAATCTGGTTCTTGTCATCGGTACGTTTACCGGGCTGGTCTATTTCTATTTCTCGAAAGAGCACCGGGGAGCTTTCGGCGGCACGGCCAAGGTCGGCATATTCTTTATTATGATTACCTTCGGTGCTTCGTTTGGCTATACGGTAATGAGCCGTATGTCGCTTCTAATCGGACGGGCCGATTTCCTTCTATTTGACTGGTTGGGATTGGTTCGATAGTGCGATCGCGTTCTTCAATCAGTCCGGGCTGGACTCTTCTCCTTGTAACGACTCTTCTTGTATGTATCGTGGCGGCACCGACTTTTGGGCAGATGCCTGATGACGGAGTTATCACTTTTGAGGATACCGTCCAGGTGATGGTTGCTGCCCCGACCTCCCTGATTGCTACCGATCACAAGTATGACGATGGCGAGAAAATTGACCTGCAGTGGGTGCCATCGATTGATGATCTACCCGGGATTGGCACCGTAGTCGGGTATCGCATTTACCGGCAGGATGACGGTGGTGTTGCCGAAGTGATTGCCAATCTTCCGGCCAAGGCTAACCATTATCGCGACGAAAATACTGAGCTTGGTCATACCTACATATATTCGGTGGCGGCCCTTACCGATGGCGCCGAGTTTATGTCGAACCTGACTGAGTCTATCTCACCGGAACGTGAGTGGATTGATTTTAGCAAAAGATATCTCTTCCTGATCGCTCTCTTGGTTGGGGGGGCGGTTATATACTTTATTGAAATAGCACGACGTGGCAAGAAGCTATTTGTTCGCAAGATTGCCGGGCTGGAGGCGGTCGACGATGCCGTTGGCCGGGCTACCGAGATGGGGCGGCCGATTCTGTTTATCCCCGGAATTCAGGATATGGACGATGTCCAGACCCTGGCTGGTCTGACCATTCTCGGACGTATTTCCAAAACAATTGCCGATTACGACACCGAGATTTTTATGCCGGTATCTCGCTCCCTTGTCATGACGGCGGGACGTGAGATAATCAAATCGTCGTATCAAACAGCCGGACGTCCTGAGAAATATAGCGATAACATGGTAACCTATATTACTGATGAGCAGTTCGGTTATGTGGCCGCCGTTGATGGCATCATGGTGCGCGAGAAGCCAGCGACGGTCTTTTTGCTGGGAGCTTTCTTCGCCGAATCGTTGATCTTAGCTGAGACCGGCAACTATATTGGCGCGATTCAAATAGCCGGTACGGCGCGACCGGCGCAGCTACCATTTTTCATCGCCGCCTGTGATTTTACGCTGATTGGCGAAGAACTTTTTGCGGCCTCGGCATATCTTTCGGAAGATCCGAAGGCGCTGGGATCGCTCAAAGGGCAGGATGTTGGCAAAGCGGTCGCTATGGTTATTATCGTGGTGGGAGTGTTGGCTGCCACAATGGGGCAGGCTTGGGATATTTCTTCGATGAACAGCCTGGTAGATATTTTGAAAACTATTTTTTCGACGAGTTAGCCTGAGATATGAAAAGACAGATACCACTATTCATTACTTTCTTTGTCGGGACCTTGCTGATT
The DNA here is from genome assembly GCA_030640905.1 of bacterium. GTDB lineage: Bacteria > Zixibacteria > MSB-5A5 > GN15 > FEB-12 > DAOUUR01. The sequence goes on along the minus strand of DAOWIM010000141.1, from coordinate 12,747 downwards.
TTCTCGGTTTTTATCCCTCCGATGGAAACCTTGGGGGAGAATTTCACTCTCTTCTTTGATATTATTGCGGTATTTGCATTTTTCCTTGGGGCCGGCAACTTGGTCCGAGTCCACGTAAGTAAGTTGCGGAAGCGCAAAGCTGACTGGGGATTCTCTATTGTTACTTTGATCGGCTTTGGATTCATGCTTTTTGTTGGCCTGCTCAAGATAGGCAATCCGGGTGGTATTGCCGCCGACGTGACGGCGCCCGGTTCATGGTTCCAGGAGATGTTCAACTATGTGATCAATCCGCTGCAGTCAACTATGTACGCACTGTTGGCGTTCTTTGTGGCTTCGGCTTCGTATCGTGCGTTCCGGGCCAAGAATCGCGAGGCAACTATTCTTTTGATGGCGGCTTTTGTGATTTTACTCGGTCGTACGCCGCTGGGAATGATGCTTACTGCATGGATACCTGATTCACTGTCGATTTTCCAGATTCCGAATATGGCAGTCTGGATAATGAACTCGTTTAATCTGGCCGGACAGCGGGCCATCCTCATAGGTATTAGTCTTGGAGTCGTGGCGATGTCACTGCGCCTGATACTTGGTGTCGAACGAACCTACCTGGGAGGGGACGACAGTGGATAATATTGGCGTAATTATTTCTCTGATTCTGATTCTTGGTGGTCTGGTGACGCTGTTGATAAGATCTCTACAAGCGCGCGAGGTCGACCGGCGGATCATATTCCTGTTCATCTTTCTTGCGGTTGCTGCCCCGATACTGTTTCCGATGACATTTAAGGAAAAGGCCACGCAGGTTGTCAAATCTGTCTTCGATAAAATTGAGAATCTTCCCGAAGGTTCGACTGTTCTACTCTCGTTCGATTTTGATCCGGCTATGGCCCCTGAAGTGCAACCGATGGCTAACGCGATCAGTCGTCACTGTTTTGAGAAGGGGCATAAGATAATCTTCATGTCTCTCTGGGCGACCGGACAGGCGTTGTTGTCGCATTCGCTAAGCGAATTTATTCTGCCTGGTTTCCCGGAAAAGGAAAACCTGGTCGACTATGTAAGTATAGGATATAAGGCCGGCAACGAGGGTGTACTTAACGTTATCATTACCGACATCCAAAAGATGTTTCCGACCGACGTCAACTCGGTTCCGCTTGATAGCATTCCGATCTTCGACAACATTGAGTCGTGCAAAGATCTCGATTTCATAATGTCTATCGGCGGTGGCAAGCCGGGCCCCAAAGAGTGGGTTCTCTTTGTCGGTGATCCGGGGGATGTCCCGGTCGGCGTTGGTGTGGCGGCAGTCGTGGCCCCGCAAATGTACCCGTATTATCCGGGCCAGATAGTTGGTATTCTTGGAGGGGTTAAGGGTGCGGCCGAATATGAATCGGAATTGATCCGCGTTCACCCAAGATTCGCTGAGATGGACACTCCGGGTTTGCGGATGATGGGGCCGCAGACGCTGGCTCATGTTGTTATTATGGCCTTTATCGTGATCGGGAATGTGGTCTTTTTTAGAGGGCGTCGCCGGGAGAAAAAGGAATGAAGAAAACAACTTATCTCCTGATGGCGGTGATCTCAGCACTTTTTGTTCTGAGTTGGATACTGAAAGCCGGCAGCTTAAGCGGTGAAACAGATAATTATGTCATTCAGGGGTTTCTGATCACGTTTTCAGCTTTCCTGACGTTGTCGGTGCTGTCCTTCTTGTACGCCGATAATCCGTTATACAAATTTGCGGAACACCTGTTTGTCGGTGTTTCAGCGGCGTTCTGGATGTGCATGGGGTTCTGGACTACGATCGTTCAGAATTTAATCCCCCGACTTTCGGATGGTTTATCCTCGTTCTTTGAGGTGCCACCACAGCCGGGAGATTATAACTTCTTCTTCTTCATTCCGGTAATTCTGGGCATTTTGTTGCTTATGCGTTTGTCGCCCAAGGGCGGATGGATATCGCGCTGGCCGCTGGCCTTCATCATTGGTACTACCGCTGGTTTGAATTTTGTCCGGTACCTTCGTTCCGATTTTATCAAGCAAATTTCAAATACGTTTGTGCCGTTGCTTGGTACCGAGTGGCAGGGGATTGGTCATTTCTTCTCGAATCTCGATCTATCAGCCTCCGGGCAACTGGTGACAATGGCGGCTAACTGGGTTATTTTCCTGGGTGTCTTCTGCGGATTGATTTATTTCTATTTTTCCAAGGAGCACAAGGGCGCTTTTGGGGCGGCCTCGAAAGTTGGTATCTGGGTTCTGATGCTTACTTTCGGTGCCTCATTTGGTTACACTGTCATGGGGCGCATCTCGCTTCTGGTAGGTCGAATTACTTTCCTTTTCCGTGATTGGTTAGAAATAATAAGTTAAACATATCCCTATAGAATGGGAGATGGTGTATGGTATATAAACTAACTTTGACCCTGCTGACCTTTCTCCTGATCGCTCCTGTCGTATCAGCTCAGGAGACAGTCGCAGCTTCGGTTGAGGCAACTGTCGGCGATCCGCCGATGATCGATTCTTCACTCATTCCGGCTCCACCGTCAGATATCAAGGCGGTCGATACCGATAACGACCACGGTCATAGCATCACAGTGACATGGGAGCTATCGGCCGATGACGGGTCGGGCATGAACAATGTGCTGTCCTACGAGGTTTTTCGCTGGGTGCCGTTCCTTATGGACGAGCTTGATACCCTCCGGGTCGAACTGGCTCGGGTGGCAGCGGAGATTGATTCGGTTGGACGGTTAACCGGTGAACTCAAAGATGAACGGGCTGTTATCTGGGCTGCGATTGACGACATGGCAGATCAGATGCCGGAAGCGCATCGTATGTATCCGGAGGGCGGCGAGTGGCGTTTGCTCGGAAAGGTCGCTTCGGGTGTCGCAACGTATGACGACACAGGTGGTAAGGACCGGAAGGTATCCGATTTTATACCGGACTTCAGTGATCTCTATTTTCGAGTGGAAGCTGTAACGAGTGACTCTGCGATCAGGGCTGCTTCTGGTGTAGCTGGTCCGGTGCAGAGTTACGGGCAGTGGTTCAATACCGGGCGGACGCCCGTTTTTATCGCCTTTATGTTTTTTGGGATTATGACCGTCTTCTTTGTGATAAAAGCCCGACGGGGTGCTGAACTATATGTGCGACCCCTTGCTGGTATTGAGGCGGTTGATGATGCTATCGGTCGGGCAACTGAGATGGGTCGTCCCATTCTTTATGTGCTCGGTCTTGGTACGGCGGCTGATGTCGCTACGATTGCATCGTTTACTATTCTCGGTCGTGTCGCCAAACGGGTAGCCGAGTATCAGACGGAACTGATTGTTCCGACCTACGACCCGATTGTCATGTCGGTCGCACAGGAAGTGGTCAAGTCATCGTTCTCCGATGCCGGCCGTCCTGAGGACTACAATGAAGACATCGTTTACTTTGTTACGCAATTGCAGTTTGCCTACGTGGCGGCTGTTAACGGCACGATGCTTCGTGAACTTCCGGCAACCAACGTTTATATGGGCAAGTTCTTTGCCGAATCGCTTTTGTTGGCAGAGACCGGCGCCTTGGCCGGATCGATCCAAATCGCCGGGACCGATGAGATTGCGCAGATTCCGTTCTTTATTGTAGCGTGCGACTTCACGCTGATCGGTGAAGAGCTGTACGCAGCATCGGCTTACCTCGGCCGCGAGCCGGTTCTGCTCGGATCGCTCAAGGCTCAGGACTATGCCAAGGCGGCGATGATACTGCTGGCCATAGTTGGCGTGGTAGCCGCTCAATTTGAGTGGAACTGGTTCATCGAACTTTTCCACGTGGTAGATTAGAGGAGACGGACTATGAAAAGACAAATTCCACTTATGCTCGTGCTCGTCTTCGGAATGTTTCTGATCTTCCAGTATTTCATCCCACATGAAACATCAGAGAAGGCGTACGAGTTTCTTCTTGACTGGATTACGATCATAGGCATTTTCGCCATGGCTCTTGCTATCTGGTCGCTCTTCCGTGTGACGGTAGCCAAGGTGCGTACGCGCAAGGAGAACTGGGGCTATTCAATCTTCACGCTGGTCGGGCTGTTCTCCATGATGATTTTTGGGTGGACAGCGCCGAACGGCGAAGGATGGGGCTGGTACTTTATTTTCGTGCTGTCGGTGCTTATGGCGATTGGAATGCTGGTACAGACGATGTCGGTCAAATCAGGTCGTGGACTCTGGGCCGGACTAATGTTCGTTTTCCTGATCATCGCAGTGCTGATCGGGATATTTGATAACGCCTGGAGCTTCCACTTTATGTCGGCGGAGCCGCTGGAGAATCCGATGTTCCGGTCATTCTTCGATTTTGTACTCATGCCGATTCTGGCCACAACATTCTCGCTGCTGGCTTTCTTCATTGCCTCGGCGGCCTACCGAGCGTTCCGTGCACGAAACCTGCTGGCAACTTTGCTGCTTGTATCGGCCTTGATCGTGATGCTTCGTTTCAATCCATACCTGACACCGATTTTCGGTGACTACATGGCGCGAACGTCCAACTGGTTAATGAATGTTCCCAACCTCGCGGCTCAACGTGCGATTGTCATGGGAGTTGGGCTTGGTATCGTGGCAACGGCCCTGAAAGTCATTCTTGGTATTGAACGCGGCTATATGGGGAAAGGATAAGGAGGCCGACTATGAATATACTTGATAAGATGATGCGGCTCGACCGCCGATGGATTTTCCTTTTTCTGATAGTTGTCTGTGTCGTTGCTAATGCAGTAGAGTTTGAGGTCCCTATCCTGGTCAACCGCGAAGTTCAGAGCATCTACGACTTCATAGATAGTCTTCCGCCGGATGACATCGTGTTGGTTGCAATTGACTATGACCCGAACAATCTGGCCGAGTTGCACCCTATGACATTTACGATTGTTGAACAATGCTGGCGAAAGAAACTTAAGATAATATTTACATCGCTGTCACAGAACGGTCCCGGTATGACCGACCAGGCGATTCGGGATATCACCGATTCAATGGCCCTTGACCGTACCTATAACGGCGTTGAATATAAAGGCCGAGAAATTGTCAATGGTATTGACTACACTTTCCTCGGCTATAAACCGTATTTCGCTCTGATTATCCTCGGGATGGGGCAGAATTTCCGACTCCAGTTCCCGACCGACTACTACGGCACGCCGCTTGATTCTTTGCCTATGATGCGGGGTGTGAACAACTATGATGATATCGCCTGTGTCATGGACATTTCCGGTGGCAATATAACTGATTACTGGATCTCGTATGGTCAGGGCAGATTTGATTTTCCGCTGGCTCTCGGTTTGACGGGAGTCATGACGGCGCAATACTATCCCTATCTTGGTTCGGGGCAGGTATTCGGGATCATGGGTGGACTGCTCGGCGCCGCTGAGTATGAAGAGCTCACCGAGAACCCCGGCCTGGCTAAGGATGGTATGCGCATTCAACTTCCGGCTCATATCGTGATTATCTTGTTTATTGTACTTGGGAATATTGGTTTCTTCATTGATCGACGTAAACGGAAACAGGAAGGAGGGGTGCAGTAATGGATTTTGGCACATTTCTCTGGACATCGCTGGCGGCGTTTCTGACGCTGGGCACATTTTCTTTCCTGTACAAGGATAACCCGTTCTACAAAATCGCGGAACACTTGGTTACGGGCGTCGCTACGGGATATTTCCTGATCATATTATGGCACAACGGTCTGGTCCCGAACCTGTTTCAACGTCTTGAGGACGGTAACTGGTATCTGCTCTGGCTTGATTCTTCACGCCCGTTGTATTTGATACCGGCTATTCTCGGGGTAATGATGTGGACCCGCTTCTCAAAGACGTGGTCGTGGGTGTCACGGTGGCCTATGGCCTTGTATATCGGTATCTCGGCGGGTGTTGCTGTGCCGGTGGAGATGTCGGCTCGTGTCAACAAGCAGCTCTACGCTACGATGGTTGCTATCGACTGGAACAATTTCTTCGGACACGGCGGTTTTAACCTGCTTGACACAACCTCCGGTTTGTCACAAGTGCTCATCTTTGTCGGTGCGATGTCGGCCCTGATCTATTTCTTCTTCTCCAAGGCGCACACCGGTGTTTTTGGTGGCGTGGCGACATTTGGAATCTGGGTATTGATGATCGGCTTTGGAGCCTCATTCGGTTTTACCGTGATGGCGCGAATTTCGCTGTTTATCAACAGGCTTCAGTTTATCGATGATAACTGGGTACAAAACGCCTTTAACACTGTACGAGAACCAAACCCGAACTGGTCGGGGTGGTTTCAGGCGGTATTCTGGGTGATAATGGTCTTGTTTATCGGCTATGCCGTCAAGGAGTTTGTGGACTATCGCAAGCGAGTCCGATCACAGACGGCATAATGTACTGATTTAGTCTTCGATGTAAATCCCGTCGAGTTGGTTGCTTGGCGGGATTTTTTTGTTGATTATTGAGCCAGCAATGACCACAATAAAATAACTTAGCTATCGACTTTTCTGCGCAACTTGACGTATAAAAAGAGTACATCGAAGCGAAATCGACTGCAGTGTATGTAAGGAAAAGAGACGTAATCTTGTTTCGTATTGTCCGACAGAGAGTTGCGGGGAGGATTTGGGTCGCATGTAACGCATTGGACGGTAGTGCGTTAAGTGCATGTCAATAATGTAGAGCCTTAACTCTCTATCGTGCAGAAGTTTATGCGTGCGAATATGTAGATTTTTACAGAAAGTGCTTGACATACAGGCAAATATTTCCTATGCTCAGGCTTGGAGGAGCCAACGCGTGTTGTAGGCACGCTCTTGTGAAGGAACCTAAAGGGTAGGTCCTGGCAAAGACACAGGGAAAGTGAGGTAGGGAAATGGCTCGACCCAGAAAGTCTGCGGAATTCGCAACGAATGCGGAAATTCCGACGGGCGCTGAGGAGAAGAAGTTCAAGAAAGGCGGGAAGCTTTCGACCGCCGAGGCCAGGCGCGAGTATCAGCGCCGGTACTATCAGATGCACAAGGAGAAAGCCAAGGAATACCAGCGCCAGTATAATCTGACGCATAAGAAAAAAGCAAACGGAGCGCAGGGTAGGGGTGGTTTCACCGCTGAGCGGGAAGTTGTGCGTTCAACTTTCAATAGTGCCGATCTCATGCACGCCCCAGTGGAAAAAACTGTTCGTATGTTGGAGAAGATCATCAAGGGAGAACGATTCTTCACGATGTAGATTTGCGCGCTTCGGAAAAAAATTGGCGACCGAACAGCCATATGGCTGTTCGGTCGCCTTTTATGTTGCCAGTCAATAACATTTTTGATACATTCCCGCCGAGCTTATATCCATCTGAATGATGAAGAAGGAATTAATATGCCTACGCGTAAAATTGCAAAGACAAAGACAAAGGCTAAGACTAAGAAGGCGGCTCCTAAGAAATCTGCCACGAAAGCTGGTGGAAAAACCACGGCTAAGAAGACCAAAGCTGCTGTTAAGAAGAACAACCCGAAAGGGCAATACTACTATTTCTTTAGCGTAGGGAAGGCCGATGGCGATTCTTCCATGCGTGATCTTCTCGGAGGCAAGGGTGCCAATCTGGCCGAGATGTGCCGAGCCAAAATCCCGGTACCACCCGGTTTTACGATTTCAACCGATGTCTGCCATCTGTACTATGACAACGGAATGACGGTGCCCCAGGCGGTTGATGCAGACTTGGAAAAATATGTCAAGATGGTGGAGAAGGCGGCTGGCAAGACGTTTGGTGATCCGGCCGATCCGCTACTGTTTTCGGTTCGTTCGGGCAGCAAGTTTTCGATGCCTGGAATGATGGATACGATTTTGAATCTTGGCCTTAACGACGAAGCAGTCGAGGGTTTAGCCAGGAAGACTGGCAACTTGCGTTTTGCTCTGGACAATTACCGACGATTCATTGCCATGTTTGGCAATGTTGTCCTCGGGTTGGACAAGGACATTTTCGAGAACGTTATCACCAAGCGCAAAGAAGACCGTCGCATCAAACAGGACAGCTCGCTTCAGGTGAACGATCTTAAGGAGATCGTCAAGAAATTTAAGTCAATCGTCAAGCGTAAGTGTGGGGAACCGTTCCCCGATGATCCGTACCAGCAGTTGCGTCTGGCGAGGGATGCGGTCTTTCGGAGTTGGAACACCCCGCGCGCGATAACCTATAGACGTCTCAACGATATTCCATCTGACCTGGGTACAGCGGTCAATATCCAGATGATGGTGTATGGTAACATGGGGAACACCTCGGGCACTGGAGTTGGTTTTACTCGCAATCCAGCGACCGGTGATAAAGAGTTTTACGGTGAGTATCTGATCAACGCGCAGGGTGAGGATGTGGTCGCTGGTGTGCGGACTCCGCAGCCGATAGCCCAACTCAAGAAGGAGATGCCTGCTGCCTACAAGAAATTGAAGGATATTACGACTCGACTTGAGAAGCATTATCGGGAGATTCAGGATTTTGAGTTCACAATTCAAGAGAACGAACTCTTTATGCTGCAGACCCGCAACGGCAAGCGCACTGTTCAGGCAGCGATAAAGATCGCCGTTGACATGGTCAAGGAGAAGCTGATCACCAAAGTTGAAGCTCTTGGACGTATAGAGCCTGCACAGATTGATCAGTTGTTACATCCAAGCATCGATCCCTCCACCAAGTACGACGTGATTGCTAAAGGTTTGCCGGCATCGCCGGGTGCAGCCTCGGGAAAAGTGTATTTTACGGCCGAAGATGTTGTTAAGCAGGGTCCCAAGAAGGCGTCAATTTTGGTGCGAGAGGAAACAAATCCGGATGACATCGAGGGCATGAATGTCGCAGTCGGTATCCTCACGGCTCGTGGCGGTATGACATCGCACGCGGCGGTGGTGGCTCGTGGCATGGGTAAATGTTGTGTGTCCGGCGCCGATGCGGCCAGAGTGAATGTTAAGAAAAAGCAATTCCAGGTTGGCAAGTTGGTGATCAAGGAGGGGGAGGTTATTACCCTCAACGGCTCCACTGGAGAAATTATCATAGGGACGGTGTCCACCGTCGAACCGGAACTCTCAGGCGAATTTTCCGAATTCATGAGTTGGGCCGACGAGGTCAAGGTGCTAAAGGTGCGAACCAATGCCGATACCCCTGCCGATGCTGTCAAGGCTATCAAGTTTGGCGCTGAGGGGATAGGGCTTTGTCGAACCGAGCATATGTTCTTTGCCGAGGATCGCATTCCGATCGTTCAGGAAATGATTTTGGCCGACTCCATAGAGGAACGCGAGATGGCCCTGGCCAAGTTGCTCAGCTTCCAGAAGAAGGACTTCAAGGCTATCTTCAATGCTATGGAAGGTTTCCCGGTAACGATTCGCACGCTCGACCCTCCGCTTCATGAGTTCCTTCCGCACAAGTCCGACGTGGAGGCAAAGATCGAAGCGCTCGACAAGAAGAGCGACGAGTACGAGGAAGACCTGGCTCACTTGAGCAAAGTCCTGCGACGGATTGAAGAATTGGCCGAAACCAATCCTATGCTTGGACATCGTGGTTGTCGCCTCGGTATTCTGTATCCTGAGATAACGGAGATGCAGGTAAAGGCGATCATCATGGCGGCCTGCGACCTGATTAAGGACAAGAAGAAAATCTTCCCGGAGATTATGATACCGCTGGTCGGACATGTCAATGAATTCAAGCATCAAAAGGAAGTTGTCGAGCGCATTGCTCGCGGTGTGATCGGCAAATCCAAGTCAAGGCAGATGGAATTCATGATCGGTACCATGATTGAAATCCCTCGGGCTGCCCTTACCGCCGATGAGATCGCTGCCGAGGCTGAGTTCTTTAGTTTTGGTACCAACGATCTGACGCAGATGACGATGGGCTTTTCGCGCGATGACGCCGGCAAGTTTCTTGGCCACTATGTTGAGAGTGGCATCCTGCCACACGATCCGTTTGTATCAATCGATCAGGACGGTGTCGGCCAGCTAATCAAGATTGGCAAGGAGAAAGGCCGTGCTGCCCGTCGCGATCTGAAAATTGGAATTTGTGGCGAGCATGGTGGTGATCCAGCCTCGATTGCTTTCTGTCATGAGATCGGTCTTGACTATGTGTCATGCTCACCTTTCCGCGTTCCGATAGCTCGGCTTGCTGCTGCTCAGGCTGCTCTCAGAGACAAAAAAACGGCCCGGAAGAAAAAATAGACGGCATCGGAGCTACGACTCCAGTCCGGTCCTAATATATGAGAAAATCAGGTAAGCGCGTTAGAAGAGAACTCGACAGCATTTTTCGGCCCAAGTCGGTCGCTGTCATTGGCGCCTCCACCCGCAGGGGCAGTATTGGTCGCGAGACGCTCCACAATATTCTCGTGGCGGAGTTCAATGGTAAAGTCTTTCCGGTAAATCCGGGCAAACCGGTCATCCACTCGATCAAGGCCTACTCTACCGTCCTTGATGTACCCGACTCTGTCGATCTGGCGATCATCATCGTTCCGAAGGAGAACGTTTCGGACGTTGCCCGACAATGCGGGGAAAAAGGTGTCGGCGGGCTGGTAGTAATTTCCGCCGGCTTCTCCGAGTCGAGCGCTGAGGGTAAAGCCCGTGAGACCGAATTGGTGTCGGTTGTTTCGGAGTACGGGATGCGTATGATCGGTCCCAACTGTTTTGGCATTGTTAACACCAACTCCGATGTCAATCTTAACGCCACATTCGGCAAGACATATCCCAAACGCGGTCGGGTCGGTTTTATCACTCAGTCTGGTGCGATGGGTGAAGCGATCATGAGCATGGCCAAGGAACTTGGTATCGGATTTTCGTTGGTGGCGTCAATCGGCAACAAAGCCGATATTTCATCCAACGATCTGCTGGCTTATCTCAAGGACGATCCGGACACCGATATCATCCTGATGTATCTGGAGAACTTCGGCAACCCCCGCAACTTTACGACCATCGCACGCGAAGTTTCGCGGATCAAACCAATCGTTGTGGTTAAGTCTGGCCGGACCAAACTTGGTGCCAAGGCAGCTTCTTCGCATACCGGCGCTCTGGCTGGACTTGATGTTGGCGTTGATGCCCTCTTTGAGCAGACCGGTGTAATGCGGGTCGATACGGTTGAGGAATTGTTCGATGTTGCATCGGCGTTGTCCAACCAACCGGTCCCGAAAGGTAACCGCGTTTGTATTGTCACCAACGCTGGTGGGCCGGGAATTCTGGCGACGGACGCGCTTATCAACAGTGGCATGGAAATGCCGCACCTCTCTCCCGCTACGGTGACGAAACTGAAAAAGTTCATACCGGAGGAGGCATCGTTCTCCAATCCGATGGACATGATCGCCGGAGCGGGCGGTAAGGAATTTAAGAAAACACTTACGGCCGTCAAGGAAGACAATCGGTACGATTCGATTATTCCGATTTTTGTGCCTCCGGTTACAATTGACCAGTTGGAAGTTGCCAAAAATATCTACGAAGCTGTCTCCGATACCAAAAAGACGGTTTTGGCCTGTTTCATGGGGGCCGGGACGGTTGGCGCCAACTATCTTAAGGATCACAATATACCGGTGTATATATTTCCCGAAGCGGTGGCCAAGACACTTGCCACGATAGATAGCTACAAGCGGTGGCTGAGTAGCCCCAAGGGGAAAGTCCGAACGTTCAAAGTTGATCAAGGAAGAGTCCAGAAAGTAATTGACCGTTGTCTCGATGGCGGTGACGGCGCAATTGTGGGCGAGGATGCGATTGAAATACTCCGTGCCTACGGCATCCCAGCCCTGCCGTACCAGTATGCCTACAGCGGTCAGGATGCCGCGAAAGTAGCCGCGGAGATAGGCTACCCGGTCGTCATGAAAATCAACACGCCACCAATCCTCCACAAGACGGATGTTGGTGGGGTAATGGTTGACCTGCGTTCCGATAAGGAAGTGAAAGCTGCATTCAAAGAGCTGCGGTCACGGATCGGCGCACTGAAAAAAGGGGAGCGTTTCTCGGTGGCTCTGCAGAAGATGGTTCAAGGCGGAGTGGAGACGGTGATGGGCATGTCGATTGACCCGTCGTTTGGTCCTCTTATGATGTTTGGTCTCGGCGGAATCTATGTCGAGGTGATGAAGGACGTATCCTTCCGGATCAATCCGTTGACCGACGTGGAAGCCTGCCGCATGATCAAATCGCTGAAGTCGTACCCGTTGCTGACCGGTTTTCGGGGAGCACCATCGGTTAACCTTGAGATCGTCCAGGAAACATTATTGCGACTATCGCAACTCGTGCGCGATTTCTGCTGCTTTTCAGAGATCGATATCAACCCGTTTATTGCCTCGCCTGACAAAGAAAGCTGTCAGGCTGTCGACGCGCGTTTCATCGTTGTTCGCCAAGAAACAACCTGACGTCCGGAGGTGCCGGACAACTGACGAGGTGCCGTGTTATGCGATATGAATTGAAAAGTGTTGGTCTCTGGCCGGTCGTGAAGACTGGCTTTTTCTTCCATCTCATTATTGGTTTTGTCGGTGGTTTCGTGTGGGCCATGTTTCTCGGTCCCATGATGGCCGTGATGGAGGGACTTGGGGGTGGCTACGGTGAGCCGTTTGCATCTGATATCTCGCTTGGTTTTCTCTTTGTCCTCTTGCCAATTCTTGGAGCGCTGGGAGCTGGCTTTTTCTACACCGTGCTGGTTGCGATTGTGGCCATGATCTACAACCTTGTCGCCAGAGTGGTGGGAGGTCTGGAGTTTGATTTGCAACCGGTGACCAAACCTCAGGTTGCGCCACGCCCTATCACTACCGCTACTGGTCTGACACCACCACCACCGCCGCCGCCGGTTACATCGACACCAGTGGAACCACCACCTCGTCCTGAT
>DAOWIM010000032.1 GCA_030640905.1 bacterium | reverse complement strand
TACTGAGAGACAACCGCTTGTGCTGACGGGGACGCAGGAAAATGTAGGCGTTGTCCGGGCCGAGAATCCAACTGGCGGGCGGAGCATTCTTTGTTACATACTTGCGGGCCAGGGCGATCTTCCTTCGACTATCCCAAACATCCATCCGGGCCATGATAGCCTCGTCGTAATGGCTAAAGGCGTGATCCCAGCAGTCAAAGTCGCAATCCGGGCAGACCTTCACCTTCCGCCGGAGAGATCTCTTACATTTGTAGCAATGATCATTATTGGCAATCGCTTCGTCGGCCTTCTGCGTTGCCATCGCATAGACCAGTTCATTCTGCAGACCACCGCTATCGATCAGCGATCGCCGTACTTTTTCGTTGTAGTACAACCATTGGACATCGTCCAGAACCATGTCGATCGAAAAACCCAAACGAGTGCAGACATCACTAACAGTATTGATATCCTCACCCGGCACTTCTGAGATTGGACCCATTTTGGCGCGAAGGTACAGCGTGCCCCACTTGTCGATGAAAACGTCAGACCTCCTCATCGCCTGAATACCCTTCGAGATTCACTATAAATGACAGCGGTGGGACATCCTTGACGCGAAGAACACCATCCCGAACCTTCCCCTTGCGTTCGGTGCCATCGGTAAAGATCAACACACCCTCGGCGCTCTCAACCGGCTGGCCCTGATCGTCCTCGACCGTCAACTCAAGGTCTTCCCGATATTTCAATATCGGGGAGAGAGCTTCTTCACCATCGCATTTGACCTTGAAATAAAATTCGGGAGGATTCCAGTTAGGCTTGTCGGGATCGGTTTCGTCTTCGGTGTCGTCATCATTGAATTCACCGATGAACGGGTCTTCCTCAGGGTCATCATCGGAATCATCGACATACCGAACCGTCCACTCAGTCGAACCGGCGCCATCAACGAGAGTGACGGCTATATCTTTCTCTACCAGATCATCTTTACCATCGGAGTCCCGCTCATGAACTGAGATAGTCGCCTCGCATTCGCCGGGAAGGTTGGGCATTGCAATTCGCATCCCGACAATCTCACCGCGCCCGGCCGTCGACCGACTCCAGAAACAATGTTGGGCAGGATGATACCTGAAACGACGTTTCCCTCCTGAGGCAATCGGATGTTGAGGAATCCGCTGTACCTGCTGACCGGTCTGCGTCGATGATGCTCTGTTGCTGTCGCCTGTTTCTGGACTCATATCTTCGTCGGCAGCTATGCCCTCACCTATATCGATGTATCAGTTTGCGGACGCCCGGGAAATTCAACTCGACACACTCCCGGCGGAACGTTATCTTCCTTCTTGAAACCATTTGCATCGAGTGTACCACGGCGGACATCTCCGCTCGGTAAATAGAAAACATAATCCTGATTGCCGACGCCGTTACCGTCCTGGTCGAGCAGTTCGATTTCAAAGTAATCTTTATATCGCAGGATACCCGATCGCACCTGGCATCGCTCAACCGTCACTATGAAATAGAAACTGGGCGATGAATACCCGCGGGCAGCCTGGCGACGATCCCCGGCCGTATCGGCAAATTCATACGTCCAGGTCGCTTCGACCTTGTCACCCTGCAGGTCAACATCGTTGATCTCATAGATTTTGCTGTCAGCGCGGTTGATGTCTTTCTTCCATATCTCGAAGACGACCGCCGCCCCGGGATCAATCCCGGCTGTTTCGACCTGAAGCTTCACTTCCTCCCCGGTACGCGCTTTCTCGGCGGACCATTTGGCGCTGGTAATAGCTTTGAGAGTGAGTTCATACTCGCCCTCAGAGACACCCTGCTTCGATATTTTCCCCGTCACCCTACCGTGTGTCATTTGGCCATCCGGGTCTTCGAGACTATACTGAATCCCGGTTACCGGCAGGCCACCCTTATCGACAACTGAGACATCGATGAAATGATTCTCAGCCTCCTCGGTCGCTTCACTGGAAACCTGAGTACCACCCCCACCGCCACCGCCACTGCCGGGCGCGCCACCGCCACCACCGTCACCAATCAGTACGGTCATACAGCCCATGATGATCGAGTCGGGGGGACCGGTGCAGACGCACTGGTCGTTCATTCGAGCAGCCGGCTGACCACCGATAAGCACTGTCATGCTGCCGAGAATAATCGGACCTCCAACATGCGGAACCGGACCGTTACACATCGGACAGGTATGCATATCCCCCATACGGGCGGCCGGCAGACCGCCAATCAGGACGTTCGTAGCGCCGAGCGTTATCACGCCGCCATGGACGGTGGAATCGCCCAGCCTCGCTGCAGGTGGCATAAGAATTTGTCCTCCGGTTACTGCGTGTGCAGACTTGAGAACGAAATTACGGAAACTATACGCCTCAGTCAACAGTTCTTTGATAATGACCCAAAACTGAACAAGAAAGATACGTAGGTCGAAACCAACCAACCTGTGGTTGCCTGAGTCGCGAGCGTAGCTCGGGGCGTGGTTTCGACATCGGAAGGCTTAGGACGCACATTGTCAAAACCGCAGGGGTTTTGACCTACTGTTTTGCCTGTCAGCTAACAGCTTCTTCAAGCAAACCACGCTTGTATATTCGCGCGTACTGACCGCCATTATCAATCAACTCCCGATGCGTACCGCTTTCGGCTACGTGGCCATCTTCCAAAACATAGATCCGATCAGCTTTCTCAAGCGTATCGGGACGATGCGTGATCACAATCGCCGTCATCTCGGGCAACACTTCGTGAAGACGCGCCCAGAGAGCCTCTTCGGTGCTGGAATCGAGAGCTGATGTGCAGTCATCAAGAATCAGAACTTTCGGTTTGCCGACCAGCGCACGTGCCAGCGCCAAACGCTGTTTCTGACCACCCGATATCGACATCCCGCGCGTTCCGATCGGCGTGTCCATTCCCTGTGGGAAGTTGTCGATCTCGCCTTTCAACTGTGAGACATCGATTGCCCACTCCAACAGAGTATCGGAAATGCCTTCCCGTCCGAAAACGATATTGTTTCGCACCGTGTCGGAAAAGAGCACCGGCTCCTGCGGCACATAGCCTATATTCCAGCGCAGGTCCTCGATACTGAACTGCCGGAGGTCGCGACCATCTAAACTGATCGTTCCCGCGGTCGGATCAACCAGCCGCGGAATCATATTGACCAGCCAACTTTTGCCGGAACCGACTTTGCCAACCAGCGCAATCGTTTCACCCGGTTTGATTTCAAGCGACAGATCATCAATGATCTTCCGCTCCGACCCGGGGAAAGCGAAACTAACATTGTCAATGCTCAGACGACCCGAACCACCGCTCTGAAATTTTGCGCCACCGTTATCGGCAACCATCGGCGGAACGGCCTCAAGTTCGGTCAGACGGTTGATCGATACCGCCGACTGACGTGACTTCACAAGGAACTGCCCAATATCGAACATCGGGAACACCAGCCACATGATATAGAAAATAAACGATGCCAGTTGGCCGGTTGTCAGGCCGGCATTAATCGCCATATAGCCACCGGAGATCAGCACGATGATAATACCGAACTGCCAGATGTACATGTACATCGAATCAACAATCGTCATCGCCTTCACGGTCGATATCTCAGCCTCGCGTCGATCTCCCAGCGTATCGGCGAATTTCGTCTTCTGCTTCTTCTCCTTGACATACGCCTTCACCACTCGGATGCCGGAGAAGCACGCCTCCATCACGTCGTTGAACTTCGATATGCGCGACTGAAGATGATCGTATCGTCGATCAAGCACGGTCGCCGACAGGAAGAATATCACAATTAGAATCGGCAGCGGCCCCGCCGAATACAACGTAAGTAGCGGATCAATGCTGATCATCATAAAGATCGTGAAAGCGACCATGATCAACGCCTCATAGAATCGAAAAATCCCTGAACAAGCAAACCACGACAGCTTCTCGGCCACATCGTCGGTCATACGAGTCACCAGATCACCGGTGCGGAACCGATTGAAAAAGTCGGGTCCTTTGGTGGTGATCCGATCAAACGCATCCTGCCGAAACAACCATTCGAGCTTGAGATTCATCCATGCCCGATGACACTGCATCGTAGCGTATAGAAGCGACGCTATCAGCCCGATCATAATGTAGGCCAAAGCGAACGTCACGCCATAGGCGGTAGTATAGCTCACACTGACCGCATCGCCGAACCTTCCGACGTACTCGACCACAAGCGGCGGGACAATCGACTCACCTTTCTCCATGAAGTCGAGAGTAAACCCGAACAGGCGCGGCAGCATCACCTGGAACGCTGCCTGCAAAGGTGTCAGTATCAGAAGCACCGCCAGGACATAGCCGTATTTGCGGTAGAACCGCCAGTACCATTTTATTTTATCCAACATCTGCTACAACTCCGTTTCGATGCTTGAACTGCAGATGGAACAGCTTGGAATAGTAACCATTCTGCAGAATCAATTCTGTATGCGTACCACGCTCGATTATCTCCCCCCGACGAATCACCAATATCTGGTCAACATCGAGAATCGTCGAGAGCCGGTGCGCGATAACGACCGAAGTCCGCCCGACCATAAGTTTCTTCAGCGACTTCTGTATGGTCCGTTCCGTCTCCGGATCAACCGAACTGGTCGCCTCGTCCAGCAACAATACATCGGGATCAGCCACCAGCGCCCGAGCAAACGATAACAACTGCCGCTCACCCCGACTAAAATTCGATCCCTTCTCAGAGACCTCAGTAACGTACCCTTTCGGCAGGCGATCGACAAATTTATCGACCGCAACCATCCTGGCGGCCGAAGCAATACTCTTATCGGTGATCGTTGTCGATTCCAAACCGATATTCGACTTCACGTCGCCTGGAAAGAGGAATATATCCTGAAGCACCAGGGCAAACCGCTTACGAAGCGTGTCTCTTGAAATGCTGCGTATATCAATCCCATCAACCGTAATCCGACCTTTCTGCGGATCGTAGTACCGAAGCAGGAGCGATATGACCGTCGTTTTGCCGCCGCCGGTAACACCAACCAGCGCAAGCCGTTTTCCACGCTTAATCTCGAAGCTGACATCCCTGAGCACCCAGTCGTCATCGTCGGTATATGAGAACCAGACGTTTTCAAACTTGATACTCTGCTGGAAGCTCGGCCATGCGACCGGATTTTCCGGATCAGCAATCTTGCTCTCATGCGCCAGCAGTGCGAAGATTCGTTTTGATCCGGCAATCGCTTTCTGGATCGTCGAGAGCTGCTCCGAAACTTTCCAGATCGGCTCGTACATCTTCCAGATCAAGATCAAAAACATGATAACAGTGCCGGACGAAATCAAACCTTCCGAACTCCAGAGGATGCCAAAAAAGAGCACCAGTCCAACCATCACGTACTGCGCAAAAAACACCGTATTGAAAAACAGTACGATCGCTATATTGACATAGGCGTCGTCTTTGAATTTTAACTCGTTGAGACGGTTTACCCGCGAGCGG
>DAOWIM010000232.1 GCA_030640905.1 bacterium | reverse complement strand
CGATTCTCTGTTCTACTACTACTCTGATACTTCCGGTGGCGGATTTGGATATATCATCGATAGCACAGCTCAACCGTTGAGTATGGTGGGCCTTACATCGTATCCGGTCGTTAGCGCCAATCATAACGGTACGCGCTGGGTAGCAGTTTCCGGCGGTGGCATCTTTTATGAGAGTGGTGGCGCGTATGTTGCTTATCCGTTTACCGGTCTTCCCGGTAGCGATATCTCGGATTTGACGGTAAATGCGGATGGTCTGGTCACGGCTGGTTTTTCATCGCGGCCACCGGCGCAGTTTGACGGCGATTCTTGGACGGTTCGTGATTTTTGGGTGCGTGGCGGCACAACCGACCTGATGACCGACCGCGACGGCCGGGCCTGGGTCGGTACTGAGGGCAACGGTATTTGGATACTCGATGACAACCAATTGATCAACTACGATGAAAATAACTCGACCATGCGTGGTAATACGCAGAACCCACCGGTTGGACCGACCTGGGTTTTTGTCAATGGTATGGCAACCGATGGTCGGTATATCTACATGGCCTGCTTCATTGCTCTAAATGATTATCCTATCGCGATTGCCGATCAGAATAATCTCGACAATCCGGCGGCCTGGGATTCACTTGGTATCGACGACGGAATCACCACAAAGACGATTATCGACCTGGATTATCAGGATGGATATCTGGCAATTGGTACAGAGGGAAGCGGTGTGTTCAACTACTACCTGGGTAGCAATCCGCATGATCGTTCCGATGACACCGTTCACCACTGGATCGCAGATTCGGTCTATCTGATCTCGGACAAAGTTAAGGCGGTGGAGTTTGCCCCCAATGGCGAGTTATGGGTCGGTACCAATCTTGGGGTTTCGCGCTTTGATCTTGGCGTTGATTTTTTCCGCACCGTGGAACTACCGGCCGGTGTTGGACCATTGGTGACCGATATCGAATTTGACGGTCGCGGTTCAGTATGGATCGGAACAATCAGCGGGTTGGTTCGGATTGATCTGGTTGACGACACGAAGACGGTTTTCAACACGCTCAACAGTGGATTAGTGTCCGACCATGTCAATAACGTAACCTTTGATCGTTTCACCGGCAGACTTTATGTCGCTACCGATGCCGGTATTTCTTACCTGCCGTCTGAGATCGGTACGCCCACTGCCGATGTTGAAGAAGTGATCGCTTTCCCCAATCCGTTTGTTATCAGTTCCAGTGTCGATAGATTGAACTTCAATTTCCTGGCGCGGGCGACGGTAACGATTTTCACGGTGGCCGGTGAGCAGGTGTGGGAGGGTGAATTGACGGCTGATGGATGGGATGGACGCAACGATGCGGGAGCAGAGGTTGCCTCAGGTGTCTACCTGTTTGTCCTGAAGGACACCGATGGTCATGTCGGTCGGGGCAAGTTCCTGCTGGTTCGTAACTAATGAAAGCCACCTGCCACAAGAAACTCACCCCGGCGCAGCAGGAGTCGGTTACTCTTCTTGCGAGTGAATCATTTTTCTGCTCAGAACGTTTTGCACGTTTGTTTGAACAGATCGGCGGCACGGTTGTCGTCTGGTTGGTACACCATGACAATAATGTGGTAGCAGCCCTGCCGGGTGTGGAGTTCGGTGTCTGGCCAATCAAACGATTCCAGGCGATGCCCGATGGCTGCTATGGTCGGCTTTTTGTCGATGAGAAATACGTCGATCAAAGAGCGGCGATCATTACAACGCTTGCGACTGCCGTTTGTCGTGCCGGTTATGCACGATCGTACATCAATGACTATTACGGTACGATTGAGACAGCAGCGATGATGACAGAAACAGTTTCTACACAGATCGTTGAGATATCATCGTCCGACTGGCAACCCGAACACGAAAGCCTGAGGCGGGGGATTCGTAAAGCGGAAAAGGAGAACGTCGCAGTAGTGCCGTTCAGTGCCGACCGTCACATGGCTGGTTTCCTCTCGCTAATGATGGCGACTGAGAAAAGACATCGACGATCTCCCAAGTATCCACCCGCATTTTATTCCGGACTGGCCGAGTTGGCTGCAGACGATGACAGACTCCGGTGGGTCTGGTGCGAACGCGACGGGCAACCGGTAGCGAGTCATATTTATGTTCGTGAGGGTGACATGCTGCTCTATTGGCAGGGCTATTTTGATCCGGCGTTTTCTTCGTTGCGACCAAATCAGTACATGATGTTTTTGCAGGCTCAAGAATGCGCGCGTCTTGGTATGCGGTATCTCAATCTGGGTGCATCGCCGCCCGATGCCGACGGTCTTCAGGAGTACAAGGAGCGGTGGGGAGGGAAACCATACCAATACAAATGCTACACGCATCAATCACTACTGGGGAAAATATTGTAGTGAGTGATCGCCTCAAAGTACTGGTGCTCGCCGACAGCAGATCGTTTCATACCGAACGGTATGTTCGGGAATTGGTGCGACAGGGATGCCGAGTCGTCACCGCATCTCTTGAACGCGGCAGTCTTGGGCACTACCAACTAAAGCGGCGCGGACCGATCCGACAACTGCACTATTGGCTATCGTCGTTTGAGATACGGTCGGTGATAAAGAAATTCAGGCCCGATATTATCAACCCACACTTTGCCAGTGGCTACGGTTACAGCGCAGCACTCGCTGTCGGAAAGAGTGGCCCACCAATCGTACTGGTGCTCTGGGGGTCCGACATTCTCATAGTCCCCCAAAAATCTTTTCTGCATAGAAGAAAAACAACGGTTGCACTGAAACGTGCGAAGCAAGTTTTCGGTGACTCGCACTATCTCCTGTCCGCTGCAAAGAAACTTGCACCACTTACTAATAGTGCCGTGGCGCCCTGGGGAATCGAACGGAGGTACCTGGCCTTTCATCGCCGTGACTATCGGTTGCAGAAGCCTCTGAGAATTATCGTCCCGCGTTTGCACGAACCGGTTTACAATAACGCATTCATAATCAAGGCGCTGGCTTCTTTGCTGCAAGAGGGAAGAGTCACAGTTACGTTTCCCTCGTTTGGCCGTCTCTATGACCAGTTCAAACGTCAAGCGGCCGACATTTCTACCAATGGTATCGAGTTCTACGACAAGATGCCGCGACATCGGTTTCTGAAATTCATGTCCGGTTTTGATCTCTATCTTTCCGCCTCGCGATCCGATTCCTCTCCGGTTTCATTAATCGAGGCGATGGCGCTCGGACTGATACCGATTGCCGCCGACATCCCTGGCGTGGCCGAGTGGCTGACGCCCGAGTCGGGCTATCTGTTCCCTGAGAATGATACGGACAGTCTTGAGCATACAGTTGAGAAAAT
>DAOWIM010000275.1 GCA_030640905.1 bacterium | reverse complement strand
ATCTCTGAAAAACGACGAGACCCTTTTGGTGCAGTCGGGCAAGCCGGTGGGGATATTCCGCACTCACGACTACGCGCCACGGGTGCTGATAGCCAACTCGCACCTCGTACCGGCCTGGGCGACATGGGAAAAATTCCGCGCGCTCGACAAGCTGGGCCTGATCATGTACGGGCAGATGACCGCCGGAAGCTGGATTTATATCGGCACGCAGGGGATTATCCAGGGGACCTACGAGACTTTCGCGGCTATCGCCGACAAGCATTTCAAAGGCGAGATGATCGGCAAGTGGATACTAACCGGCGGAATGGGCGGTATGGGTGGCGCTCAGCCGATGGCCGGCACCATGGCCGGAGCGTCGGTTCTGGTGGTTGAGGTCGATGAGGACCACATCAATCGCCGAATTACGCAGGGGTTCTGCGATATCAAGGTGAAGTCGCTGGATAAGGCGCTCAAACTCATGAAGGACCACACCAAGTCAGGCAAGCCGATATCAGTCGGTCTGGTGGGCAACTGCGCCGAGGTTTTCCCGGAGATATTCCGAAGGGGTATCGTCCCGGATATCGTCACCGACCAGACCTCGGCCCACGACGAACTCAACGGCTATGTCCCGGAAGGTCTCACGCTAATCGAGGCGGGGCGCCTTCGCAAGAAAGATGCGGCGGGGTACATCGAGCGGTCGTTCAAAGCAATGGCGCGGCACTGCGGAGCGATGTTGAAATTCCAGAAAGCCGGTGCTATTGTTTTTGACTATGGTAACAATCTGCGCGGTCAGGCTCAGACCGGCGGATTGAAAAACGCTTTTGACTATCCCGGATTCGTCCCGGCCTACATCCGGCCTCTCTTCTGTGAGGGAAAAGGCCCGTTCCGGTGGGCGGCGTTGTCGGGCGATCCGAAAGATATCCACACCACTGACCAGATCATCTATGACAATTTCGCCTACAACAAATCTTTGATACGGTGGATCAAGTTAGCTTCGGAGAAAATTGCGTTCCAGGGGTTACCATCGCGTATCTGCTGGCTCGGTTACGGTGAGCGGGCGAAGTTTGGCGATATTATCAACACCTACATCAAGAAGGGCAAGATTTCGGGGCCGGTGGTAATCGGACGCGACCATCTCGACTGCGGAAGCGTCGCTTCGCCTAATCGTGAAACCGAAGGGATGCTTGACGGTTCTGATGCTATCGCGGATTGGCCGCTGCTCAACGGTATGCTGAATGCGATCTCGGGTGCAAGCTGGGTGTCGATACATCATGGTGGCGGGGTGGGGATCGGTAATTCGATCCATGCCGGTATGGTGGTGTTGGCCGATGGCTCCAAAGAGATGGCTGAGCGTCTCAACCGTGTCCTGACCAACGATCCCGGCACCGGTATTGTCCGGCATGTCGATGCGGGCTATGAAGATGCTCGCAAGTTTGCCCGGAAAAACAAAGTCAAGATTCCGATGAAGGGTTAGCGGGCACGTTCGATAGTTGATTCATCGACGAGGAACAAAAATCGAGTAACGGTTGTTTGCTATCGTCTTTTGTAAATCGTCGGTATAAGTTTCTGTCGCCAGATTCATTGTAACGGTGTCATTGACTGCAACCATCACATAAGCAAAATCGTCTGTGTCAATCTCGCTCATTGCTTTATCAAGTGTCGCTACCTGCTTGATATCTGATCGCCAGTACCACGCCGTCTTGGCCACAACCTCCCAGTCGGGATTACCGGTGGAAACAAACAGTCCGTTTCGCGTCGGGCTGTTGCTCAGGAATTGTTTGACCGGATCGGCCAGCGAATAGATACCAGGAGAACGGACATGATGAATCTCCAGGTTCGATAACGCCACACCCGCCGCCAACACAAGCCAGCAGCCAAGGAACCATACGGAGAAGCGAGCGATCCGACCTTCGTTGAGAATCGTCCACAACGGCAGCGCTACAAAAAGAGCCGCTAGTGCGTAGGCCGGGCTAAAGTAGTGATAGTATAGCCGTGATGCCCCGGAATAAAAGACGATGTAAAACAACAACGTGATCAACGTGGGATAGAGAACGATCATCCGCTTCTTGATCGCCAGATAGATTCCCAGCGGGAGTACGATCACAAACGGCAAATACAATTGTACGAATCGATATCCAAAGGCCCACCAGTCGCCGCCATCGCTGCCGCCTCCTTCGACGAACTTGGCGAATATTTGCCGGAGAAAATAATAATCGAAGAAATGCCCTCCGGCATAAAGTTGATCAGTTATAAGGTGGGCGGCGATCACGATTATTGCCGTGAGAGGAATCAGGTAAAAGCAACCACGCCTGAGCCAGGACCGGTTCCAGACTAAAACACTGCCCCCCAAGCCAATCCAGACCGGAGCCGACACAACGCCTTTGGCAAGCCAGGCGCCGCCCAGAGCTAGACCAATCAGGATTGCGCGTGACGGAACTATCCCCCGCTTCTCAATAGAAGCGATCCCCGCCAGCGCTACCAGCACAAAGAAGGCCATAGG
This sequence comes from bacterium, assembly GCA_030640905.1. Taxonomy (GTDB): domain Bacteria; phylum Zixibacteria; class MSB-5A5; order GN15; family FEB-12; genus DAOUUR01. The sequence continues at coordinate 4,324 of DAOWIM010000275.1, read as the reverse complement.
AACATCCAGAAGCGTCGAGTTGCCGATCTGCATGAAATTGTATGTTAGCAACAGAGCCAGTCCCGACAAGAAACCAAGACCTTTGCCGGACACGTTACGGCCAAGCCAGTATGCCGCCAGCACCGAGCCGACTACGCAGAAGGCACCAAACAAACGAGCTGTGCTGTCATTCGGTTCGACGAGGAGAAATACCAACCCTTGAATCCATGTAACCAGTGGGGGGTGTTCGGCGAATCGAGAGAGATAGAAACCGGTGTAGTGGGGATCGAACCACTGGCCAAACTCTGCCATGTTTCGCGCCACTACCGCGTAGGTTGCCGAATCAAGATTGATACCATCCTGCCGCCAACCGAGAATAGCGAAAATCGACGCGCATGATCCAAGAATCCAACCGGGTGCATTGGCTATCCGGGAAAGTAACGGAAATCGGAAAATAGCTGAAACCTTGTTTGAAATTCCCATTTGTTGAATATAGGATGGAGCGCCCGCCGATCAAGCTAAACCGGACAACAGACCGTCCACTGCTAAATATCAGGTTGACTGCAAGCCTGCAGCTACTATTATGTAGTTATGATCTCCGAAAAGAACACGACGCTCCTGATCAAGAACATTGGCCAGCTTGTGACTATGGCCGGCCCGGTGCCACGGCTGGACGATGCTATGAATAATCTCGGCCTGATTGAGAACGGTGGCGTTGCCATTGCCGGAAGTGAAATCCTGGCGGTTGGTAAATCCGACGAGATTGAAGGTCGCGCTATTCTGGCGGAGGGATGTACGGTAATTGATGTCGACGGTGCGGTCGTGATGCCCGGCTTGATCGACCCGCACACTCATCCGGTCTTCTCTATGACGCGCCAAAACGAATTTGAGATGCGAACTCTCGGCAAAACCTACATGGAAATCGCCGAGGCTGGCGGTGGTATTCGTGCCTCGGTGCGTGACCTGAGAGAATCACCTACCGATCTCCTGATCGACCGAACCCTCAAACGTCTTGATCGCCTCCTGCAACACGGCGTCACAACCTGCGAAGCGAAATCAGGGTACGGCCTCTCGACCGAATCGGAACTTCGGCAACTTGAGATTATCAGCGATCTTGACGAGAAACATCCGATTGACCTTATCCCAACTTTTCTTGGTGCTCACGAAGTCCCGGATGAATATAGGTCGAATCGAAACGAATATGTGGAACTGGTCATAAACGAAATGATCCCGGCCGTCACCGAGCGAAAGCTGGCCCAATTCTCAGATATCTTCTGCGAGGAAGGTGTCTTTGATATCGAGCAATCACGGAAAATCCAGCAGGCGGCCAAAGATTCGGGGCTCAAACTGAAATTCCATGCCGATGAACTAAAATCTACCGGTGGCGCCGAGCTGGCCGCTTCGATGGGAGCGGTGTCAGCCGACCACCTCGTCTATACCTCCGATACCGGAATCAGCGCTATGGCAAATTCGGGGACGGTAGCGGTCCTGCTGCCCGGTACAACATTCGCTCTCCGCGGCAATCAGTATGCACCGGCTCGGAAAATGATTGAAAGAGGCGTGACGGTGGCGCTCTCTACCGACTGTAACCCAGGCTCAAGCTGCACCGAATCAACGTCGCTGATAATCTCGCTGGCTGCTCTTCAAATGCGGCTGACTGCTGCCGAAGCTATCTCCGCGGTTACCGTCAATGCTGCCTGTGCTATTGATCAGGGTGGAAAAATCGGACAGTTGGGCCAGGGCCTGCCCGCCGATCTCACTATCTGGGATATGGCGGATTATCGAGAATTGCCGTATCATTACGGTGTCAATCTGGTAACTGGTGTGATCAAGAAGGGAAAAGTTGTAATCGGCACTGTCTGAGACTGGAACGATAGTGTGCTTGACGGGTTAAAAGTATGATGGTACGATCTCTGTGGCTGGCTGTTATTCTCCCGATTCTGATCGGATGCGGCGTATATACGTTTAATCCCCGAGGGAAGTCCGATATCGCGGCGATTGCGATTGAGCGGTTTGAAAACCAGTCGGCGGAGTACGGTCTTGCCGACCAGATGACGGACTTGGTAATCGATGCTTTTATCGCCGATGGCAACATGAAAATTGTCAGTTCCGACAAAGCCGACGCGGTGCTAATCGGTTCGCTGGTTTCTTACGACCGCCGACCCTACACCTATGATCAGAACGATCAGATTCAGGAATACCAGGTGGTGATGGTTTTTGATATCACTCTGAAAAAACCATCCGATGATTCGGAAATATGGAAAGAGAGAATGAGTCAAACCGGTCTCTACGATGTTCTGGATGAAACCGAAGAGGATGGTCAGAACAAGGCGATCGGTTACCTCGTGGAGTCAATACTGAACAAGACAACCAGGAGTTGGTAGCCCCGACTGCAACGTCGCGGCCCAAATAAAACAGATTGAGGAAACAATGATGAAACTTCGTACGATTCTGCAAGTAGCCATTTTAATAGTCGCCACTACAATGATCCTTCCGCAGACAACCTTCGCGGCAGAGACCAACAAGAACGCCGGAACCAGTGCCTTTCCTTTCCTGAAAATCAATGTTGGTGCGCGGGCGGTTGCGATGGGTGGCGCTTTTACCGGACTGGCCGATGATGAATCGTCGCTCTACTACAACCCGGCGGGGATTATCTCTTTTGAGGAAGACCGTTATGTCCTCGGCTATCTCAACTACTTCGAGGATATTCAAAGCGGCTTTGTCGGCTACATCAAACGTTTCGGAGACCGTCGCGGACCAGCAAGCAGTTGTCTCGGATTGCAGCTTGATTATCTAAGCTACGGTGATTTCATAGAGACCGACCGATTCGGAAACACTCTGGGAGAATTCAGCGGTGGTGACCTGCTGATAGCCGTTACCTATGCCCATCGCTTGCAGGAAGAACTTTCGCTGGGCATAACTGGTAAGTTTATCTATGAGAAAGTGCACGACTACTCTTCCACCGGTCTGGCTCTGGATTTGGGCCTGAAGCGGACTTTTAATCGCGGCCGTAACTCGGTCGGACTGATGGTACAGAATCTCGGTACGCAGCTCTCAGCCCTGGGCGAAGAAAAATACCGCCTGCCGCTCACTCTTCGGGCGGGTGTCTCGGTCCATCCTCGTGGTTTGCCATTAGTGCTGACATCGGATCTGATAGTACCGGTCGACAACGATATTGATTTTGCAATCGGCGGCGAGTATTTCCATTTCAAACCACTGTATATCAGACTTGGATGGAACAGTTTTGGTTCCAACTACCGCGCCGCTGATTCGGAAGATAAGTGGGCCGGTCTTTCATTCGGCACTGGTTTCGATATCAAGGAAAGATGGCATCTGTCGTATTCATATTCGCCCGCCGCCGATCTGGGAGGCAGCCACCGCGTCACAATCTCAGGGAAAGCTGGTCGATGGTAGCTCGATTGTCACATCGTTTAATTATTATGCTATTGGTCGGGCTGTTTGTTCTTGCGACCGGATGTTCCGACTCCGACGGCACCAATCCGAGAAAGACGGTGATCGCTATGTTCGGTGCAATGGAGAAAGACGACAAGGCCGCCCTGACCGCTCTGCTTGATCTTTCCGAACTGATGCTCCATATCAACGAAGATTACGCCCTGCAGATCGAATCCCCGCGAGTCTTCACCAGCCCCGAACAGATACTGGATGACCTCACCGGCGAAGGGCTCACCAAAAAACGATGGTTCTCTTTGCAACGGATCATAAACCAGAGCACAACCACCGGGGAGACGGCGGTGGTCGAAGTGACATTCGTTGACAAGGAGAAATCGCGCGGTTACCGAACCAAATTTGGCCTCCATCGGACTAACGGAAAATGGAGAATCTCCAGCTTCAAGACTATCTCAGGTGGGTAATAAGAAACGTCGCTGTTATCGCGCTGCAACTATCACGCCTTTATGACATCTTGTCACTACGAAAAAGACCTGTTACATTTCGACGATATCTCCGTTCCTGAGATTTCGGTGCATCAATTGCATCAGAAGGCGAACGGCGGAGAGAGTTTTTTTCTGCTCGATGTTCGCACCCAGGAAGAATACGAAACCGCTCGTCTGGAGTTTTCCGGCATTAGAATTCCATACGACAGCCTCGACAAGTTTCTTCATCTGGTCCCCCTCGAGAAAAAGACGGTTATCTACTGTTTCTGTCGCCGGGGTCGCCGGAGTGCCGTGTCGACCGCCGAGCTGATCTCGCATGGCTATACCAATGTTTTCAATGTGACCGGCGGGATTAACGTCTGGGTGGAGGCCGGGTATGCTACAATCGGCGGGTCGGTCGAGAACAGTACCGGCGAGGAATAGCGAAACCCTGTGGTCATAACTTGTTATAT
>DAOWIM010000045.1 GCA_030640905.1 bacterium | reverse complement strand
GAAGGGGCAGTCGCACCTACCTGTCAGCATTGCCACTTGCAGAACGGTACCCATAAAAACCGCACAGCCTGGGGATTTCTGGGCGTCCGTTTACCGCTCCCCGAGGATGAACAAGCCGCAGCTGACCGAGTGACTATTCTCAAAGCGCTTGGCGTGCTCAATCCAGAAACCGGCGAACCAACTGCTATACTTGACGCGGTCAAGGCTGTTGATATGGCCAGATTAGATCAGGCTTCCTGGCAAGAAGAACGCGACAAAATGCTCAAGGTTTGTTCCGAGTGTCACTCAGCGAAGTATGCGAAGGAACAGCTTGATATGGGTGATGCCATATTGACCAAGGCAGATCGGTTGATGGCCGAAGCCATTGAGACTGTGGCTGCTCTATACCAGGAAGGTATCATTAAGAAGCCAGAAGGATACCCATTCAATTATCCTTTCATTTTAGCTCTTATGCACACCAATAGTGCAAACTGGGATGAGAATCTGGATGATCTGTCTTATATCGATCAGGTTCTGCTTCAGATGTATTTCAAGCACCGTATGCGGGCGTATCAGGCGTTCTTCCATGTTAATCCAGATTATGCATACTGGTATGGCTGGAACATGATGACTCAAGACCTGGGAGAGATTAAGGCGCTGGCTACCACTTTGCGGGCCGAGCATACCGCTTCAAAGTAGCAGGAAAAGAACCGTTCAACTCCGTACTTTGATACGAGATCATCGTAAGTAGAAAATCATATGACCCCGGTTTATGCTGACCGGGGTCATTGACAGGAAAACCTGTAACAAATCTCAATCCCATGTTGCTAACGCGACCTGATTAGCCGTTAGTGATCCAACTTTGGTTTTGTTACCAGGTATCCCCCAAAAAAACAGTCACAATATGGTTACAATAGGGTGTAAGTCCTTGTGACACAACGCGAGTATAGGGCTCGGCCCCCACTCTATCTTATTGCGCAACAATAAGTTGAACGGAAAGCAGCCAGCGTATTCCCCAATAACACTGAATAACGTGATATCGTCTTGGTCACAATTTAGTTATAGTACTTTCAACTAAAAAAGTCAGGCAAGAGTCCGGTTTTGCTTGACTATCGATCTCAAATAGAGTTCATTTGTACCGATAACAGTATTGTTAGTATCAGAAAGGGAATCGGTTGTTTTACAAATGTGCGCAAGAGAATCAAAAAAGGAATCGGTCAACTCTTTGATAGGGGTAGGCTCTGGAATCGGTACTGCTCTTTTTCCCAAGATTCGTCGAAAGGTTCTCGCGCTGTTTCTACTTAATCCTGAGAAGCACTTTTACTTTAGGGAAACGGTTCGGATATTAGGGGATACACCCGGTTCACTTCAGCGCGAACTCAGGTCATTGACAGAAGCTGGGATACTCACTATGGAGCCGATTGGTATCCAGAAGTTCTATCGAGCAAACACTGAAAGCCCTGTGTTTAACGACCTGAGATCAATTGCCGAAAAGACATTCGGAGTGGTTGATGTTTTCCGTGACGTTCTCCGCACTCAGGGAAAGGAACAAATCGACGTCGCCTGCATCTACGGTTCAATTGCCACAGGTCACGATACCAGCTCCAGCGACATTGATCTTTTGGTAATCGGCTCTTTGCCGTTTCGGGAATTGGTGTCCATTTTGAAGCCGGTTGAAGAGAACATGCAGCGACCTGTGAATCCTACGCTTTATTCAATTGATGAGTTTAGGACCAAATTGTGCGAAAAGAACAATTTCATTCGCAATGTAATGGAATCTGAGAAACTGTTCATAGTAGGGACCAAGGATGACCTTGCAAGACTGGCTCAGTAACGGCTGGCTCAAGCAGCACACGACAAGCCGACAGGAAATCGGAGACCTACTTGATAAAGTCGACCGCGATATCTCGGAAGCGGCTAAAGACGAGATCACACTCGACTGGAGGTTAGTCATCGCTTACAATGCATGTCTCGGCTGTGCGACAATCGCATTACGCGCTAGCGGCTATCGAATGCCCGGGGGTGCAGGTCAACATTACCGTACTATTCAGTCGTTGAGATTCACTATCGACCCCGATTCAGATATTATCATCTCATTGGAAGCGATCAGTAAGAAACGAGCCATAGTCAGCTATGATGCTGCAGGGACGATTACTGAAGCTGAGGTCGAGGAAGCACGACAGTTAGCCGAAGATCTTCGAGAACTTCTCAAACAATGGCTTAAGGACAATTCTTCAAAGTAGTTTTCCCTACGGCAGGCGAGGTGGTCCCGGAAGTGGTGGAATACGAGGCCAATGGGACCGATGCTAGATCGGTTGATTATGCGCGGTTGGTGGCGCTGTTGATCGAGGCTACGAAAGAGCAGCAGAAAACAATTGAGAAACTCGAAGGGCAAATAGTTGAGTTACAAAAGACTGTAGGGAGGATGTAATTGCTCCGTGCGCTGCTTTAGGAATACGCTGCCGACAGTGAGACACGGCAGCCAATAATACCCAACAAAAGATGGTCGCAATTTGATCACAATAGAGTATAATTCCCTGTGCTACAACGCGAGTATGGGCGTCAACCAAGCTGTGCCTGAGCCAAGTTATACCTGAGCCAGATTATACCTGTTCGATTCCCCCTACCTCCACTTTGTTGTGCCACATTGATCGCGAAACGACAAATGTCTAACCGAAAGGAGTCACTCCATGGGTGACAAAGGCGGAAAAAAAGACAAGGCAAAGAGTCAGAAGCAGAAGAAAAGCAAAGACGCACAAAAGGCCAAAAAGAAGCAAGACAAGCAACAGAAAAGGACTCCGTAAAAGGAATCCGGAGCCGTCAAAAACGGTCTCACTTTGGTCACAATAGGGTGTAAGTCCTTGTGTGACCTCTCAAGTACGAGGATAGAGAATCTGAGCCGCGATTTTTGTCTTGTTGATTATTATTTAGGGCCGTAACGTTACTTAACGTTTGCGAAACTGCGATGGTTTCGACCTGCGTTTTTTCTCATATCTTCAGGACGAGGTAACATGACATGGCACTCAGCCACGTAGGGCGGGATCCCTGTGATCCCGCCACAAACCAGTAGCCCGCCCAAAATCCCTACCACATCACCCTTGATCCGATAATTATCCCCAGTAACAAAGGACAAATCCGTCATGACCGTCATCAAAGAACAACTCTACGCCAACCAGATCACCGCTCAAACAATCCCCGGCGTCCATCGCACACAAAAACACCGCGAAGCGGAAAAAGCCACTATGTGGCCGTCGATGCCGCCCGGAAAAGAGGCCATGCCTCCAAAAAGACTACCAACCCACCACTCCGAAACTGAAAAATCACAAAACGAACCCATTCCCCCGGATGACTAATGCGGCCTGCGGAGGTCAATGCCAGGTAGGTCAGTCCGCCACGGTCGAAGATGCGCCGAGGCGTGCGGACCGCGGTCAGCCCATTAGTTTGGTGGCAAGTAGTTGCAAAAACAAACCGACATCGGTGACGATGCCGATTGTCTGAAGAGAACCTCGGTCTTTGAGTTTTGTTACGACCGAGGGATTGATATCGACGCAGATCGTCAGCACACTTCCCGGTAACATGTTGCCGACCGCGATCGAGTGAAGCATCGTTGATAACATCATCACGATGTCCGCACCCTGCAGAATTTTGAAATGATCGTCCTGTGCGGCGTTCATGTCGGTGATGGTTTCGGGAAGAGGGCCGTCGTCGCGTAACGATCCGGCCAGCGAGAACGGAATCCCGGATTTGATTGTCGCATACATCGCTCCGGCCTTGAGCGTCCCCTCTTCTATAAGAGCAGCAATGCTGCCCGCGCGGCGGACTTCGTTGATCGCCCGTAGATGATTACGATGCCCGCGTTCGACTGGGCGGCCGGTTTTCAGGTCGATGCCGAGCGATGTGCCGTAGAGGTTTGATTCGATATCGTGAACAGCAAGAGCGTTGCCGGCCAACAGTCCGTGGATGTATCCTTTTTCGATCAAGCGGGCCAGGTCAACGGCGCCGCCGGTATGAACGACCACCGGTCCGGCCACCGTGATGACCTTTTTGTCTTGCCCTCGTATTAGATCGGCGACGCGGTCAACAGCGAGGCGTACTTTTCGTTCGGTGGAAACATCGCCGGACATAAACCCGAAGTCGGCACGGTCGCGCTCAACATATTCTGGCTTGACCTTGATACCGGAAAGACCCAGTGCGATTCTCTCACCCTTCTTGATGTCGCGGAATTTACGGACAACCGCCGAACAAGCGCCGTTGTCAGGATTGTTAACGACAATGACACCATCCATTCGTAGACCGTTCACCGGCACCCACTGACTGTTCACCCGAACCTGTGTCTGGTGATTGGTGGTCGAATAGAAATCGGGCGGTGCGACACCGTCGGCTGGAGCTTCCCCAAGGACCGCTTCTTCTTCCTGGTCGATCAGACAACCGAGGCTTGAGAGTTTTAGCAGGATTGTGTTCATGGCGACGGCGTCATCGGTCGTGACCCGAATCTGTGCCCGCGAGAACTCATCGTTGTTGCGCCCGATCTGAAAATCAATAATCTCAAACTGGCCACGATCACTGATAATCGTATCGAATATCTGGCGCATCAGTCCAGAATCAATCAGGTGACCTTCGGTGCGGACGATTTTTTCAACAACTCCCATATCCGATATATCGACCAGCCGGTAACATCTCTTTGCTCCCCTGCTGTGTTTAGTAGCCGGTGAGCACTTTTCCATTTGGCTGAGTGGTGTGCCACCTTATATTACAAATGTGGTCATTGACTTGAAAAAAACGGACAACGAGAAAGCGATTCTGGTTGGTCTGGCCCGTACTTCCCGACTCAAAGAGGAGGTGGCGGCATCGTTAGATGAGCTATCGCAGCTCGCTTTTTCCGCCGGGGCGCAGGAGGCTGGCCGACGGATTCAGGTGCGGTCGCGGCCCGATCCGGCGTTCTATATCGGGAAAGGGTTAGTTGCCGAACTAAAAGAGATGCTCTCGGATGTCGATGGCAATTGCGTGATGTTTGACGATCAACTCAGTCCGGCGCAGCAACGTAATCTTGAAAAAGCACTCGACGTCAAAGTAGTTGACCGGCCAATTTTGATCCTCGACATCTTTGCCACCCGTGCCCGAACTCGCGCTTCCCGACTGCAGGTTGAACTGGCCCAGCTTGAATATACCCTTCCCCGACTAACCGGCGCCTGGGTGCATTTCTCACGGCAGTATGGTGGAATCGGGGCTAAAGGTCCCGGGGAAACGCAGCTTGAGATTGACCGTCGCCAGGTGCGTCGCAAGATCAGCCAGCTGAAAGATCGTCTCAAACGTCTCGATATTCAACGCGGCACTCAGCGTAAGCAACGTCAGCCCCTTTTCAAGGTAGCGTTTGTTGGTTACACTAATGCCGGCAAATCGACGCTGTTTAATATCCTGACAAAATCAGATGTCCGTACCGCCGACATGCTATTTACGACTCTCGATTCGACCACCCGGGTGATGTCCAGCGGCTACCCGTGCCGGATTGTTTTTTCCGATACGGTTGGATTTATCAAAAAGCTGCCCCACCAATTGGTTGCTTCGTTCAAATCGACACTTGAGGAAGTCAGCTTGGCCGACCTTCTCTTGCACGTGATCGATTGCTCCGACCCTGAATTCAAAGAGAGAATTGCCCAGACGCAACAGGTCTTAGCCGAGATAGGTGCCGACCGGGTGCCGTATTTTCTGGTCTATAACAAGATAGATATTTCCCCGGATTTCCGCCCACAGCACAATGATGGAACCATTGCTCTCTCGATATCAGCCCGGAAGAAAACCGGGCTGGCTCCCCTGCAGGCGGAGTTGATTGCTTTCTCCGAGAGGCACCGCTCCGGTCGATAAACCGCTAAACTTCTTCAAAATCATTGCCGATATAGTAAACATGCCGAAATCTGTGCTAATAGTGGATGACAACCCGAATATGGCTTCGCTGCTTTCGGAAATGATGGAAATATTTGATTTCACCTCCGAACGGGCTGGCGATGGCGACGAAGCGCTGGAAAAACTCGAGAAGACAAAATTCTCGATAGTCATTTCGGATCTGCGCATGCCCAACATGACGGGGCTGGAACTCCTCGACCATGTCAAGGAGAAGTCCCCCAAAGAGCCGGTTGTTATTATATCAGGCTATG
>DAOWIM010000020.1 GCA_030640905.1 bacterium | reverse complement strand
GCTGATAGAGTAGTCGCCACCGGAAGTATCGCAAAACATCGGATCAATCGACAAGTTTCCGTTCAGGCTGCCTAGTCCTTCGATACAACCACTCCAGTCGCTGCCGGTGTTGCCATAGATATCGGTGCAGGAGATATCAAGAGTTCCCTGAGTACCATGACAGAGCACGGCGTCCCCTTCATTGAAGGCGATAATGCTGTTCTCTATCACTACTGTGCTATCGACGTTTTTGTCTATATAGACGGCCTCTCCTTCACCGACTGTAAAAGTATTGGAGGTGATTGTACAATTGCTGAATATCGCTGAGCTGCGGTAGCACATTATGCCGCCGCCCTCTGAGTTAGCCTCGTTGTGATGGATGACACAGTTGTCGAAGCGAGGACTGGAGTGGGAGACGTATATACCGCCACCATCATTGGCCTGATTGATAATGAACATGCACCCGTCGAAAACAGGCGCAGAGTTCTCCACAAACACTCCCCCTCCTGAGTAGTAGGCAATATTGGCGATGAACTGACAATCAACAAACTTCGCATTTGAGCCGTTCCGGCAGCTTACACCGGCGCCTTCCTCGCCCTGATTGCCTTCGAAGTCACACTCGAGAAACCTGGGCGAGGAGCCGTTGATGTCGGCACCGCCGCCGTAGAGGTCGTCACCACTTATTACGGCAATACCCTGAACAACCGAGGTGGAGTCTTCCCCATTCTCAAACTTGAAACCGGCGACCACCCCCTCGCAATCTATCGTAACGTAGCCCGATCCATTGCGTGATATCAACACCAAATTCTTGCCAAAGAAGTTGATTTCGCGGTTACCCACGCCCGAATATGCGCCATCTTCCACCAGAACGGTGTCATGCAGACCGGCCATGTCGACTGCATGCTGAATATGGGCAAAAGGACTCGACTCGCTGCCATCGTTGTTGACATCATCGCCGGAATTAGAAACATACCAGACCGGCCCGCCATATGTACCCTTGCCGGACAGATAGACGGTGCGCCAGACCGTCTCCGTGAGAGTGTCGGTGATGGTGAAGTATTCAAAGTAACTGTCGGTAGTAGCAGGTACAAAAATGATGCTCATTTTGTCCGTGCCGACTCCACTGAACCCAACCACCGACTGACCGAGATCGAAAATCCCGGTCGCACTCAGGTCCAACCGTAGCATCGAATGGTATCCGGAGTATTGTCGGACATCGAGAATTTTTGTCGATAGAGAACCCACTTTGGTGTCACGGAAATAGATTGTATCGCCGGGACCATCGGCTCTCAGGTCTTCAACGTTGAATATAAGCTTATGCCCGGCGGCGAGTTCAGAAAATGTATGGCCGGTCTCCACTTTGGGCCACAGCGAATACAGGACATCCAGTGATTGCCCATCGCCCATAATGTTCATGGTGGTGTATGGAATAGTAGAGTTCAGGGGATTATTCCCGGCATAATCGGAGTTGAAGAAGAACAGATACTCGCGGTTTCCGACTGCCGTCGCGTCCGGGTTCCATGTAGAATCGAAAATATCGCCGTCATACCACTCGCTGAAAGCGACATTCAACTGCCGATCATTATCGATATCCCAGACTGTAAAAGGCACGGTGTGATAACCATTGTAATCCCACGGGGTCGGTCCACCTCTCAAGTAGCTGTAGGCCTTCTGTATCACCGCATTGGAGAAACGGACTTCGATTGTTGGGAACGAATCGATATCAACCTGCGGGTCCAGGTAGCTTCCAAAGAAGTTGTATCCGAAATCCGCGCCGCCGTTGAAGAATTGACTCTCACCCCATTCCACTCCGGTTAACCAGCGGTCGTCCTTGGGCTCGAAGTAAACATCCATATGCTGGTCCAACCAGGGCCGGACAGAATCGGGAGGCTCGAATATTGGATAGGTTACCGAACAAGCTGTGTCAACAGAGTATAACGCCTTGGCCAGCGAGTACACCCAGTTATGCTGCCCCGAAGCGGATAATTTGATAATCACTTGCTGACTATCTCCGGGGAGAAATGACGGAATAGGACCGGTAGTAACCAAGATGCGGCATTCTCTTGCATCAGTATCTATATCGCCTGTCATCGTGATCGGGTTGCCCGGGTATTGATACTTAGTACCATTAGCCAGCGGATCGCCGTCAGCATCAAGCCCGGCCATATATCGATACGACTCCCTGGAGTGGGACGGCTCAGTGATGTTGATCAACTTATGAAACGATGTCATACCGAGGTTCTTATAACCTATAATCGTATCGTTGAAGTAAGCGGCGGTATCACCGGAGGAGGGGACGACCGGGCCCTGGATCAGCTTGCCGGCCAGCGCTCCCGGTACCGCACCATACTCCCTGTCCCAGGCATCGCCGTTGAATGCAAAAAACCGGTCGCAGGTGGTGTCGCACCCCGTCAGGTCATCCCATGGTTCCCCGATATCCGGATCAAACCAGAAAGATACATAGACATCGTAAAGACTCTTAGCGCCCTTGTTGTACAGTCGGTAGTCCAGAAACACGGCATTGTCCTGCCCGGCCGAGTCCGCCGCCCACACCAACTGGCGTACTTCGATACCGAGAGGAGCGGTAGTGCCCGCTTCGTTATCGTGGAGCGAAGCATCAGCGTCATTGAAAACAGTCCACAGAGTCTGGTTGCCAAGCAGAAGAGGATTCAGCGAACCATCGAGCGGGGCTCCCTGGGATGTCGGCCATTCATCATAGTCGGTATTGGAGTTCACACCGGTGCTGTCACTGTGGAGCTTGTACACACGGTAGGCATCGTTGGACAGGGCATCGGGCATGAAAGTACCGCCCGACATCGGCCCCGGGATGTACTCGCTACTGAACTCCGCTACCGTCACCAGCGTATCGTCGCTCGCGTCGATAGCACCAATCCAGATCCCGGCAGCGTATACGAGGGTGTTATCGTTAGTACCATTCAAAATATCTGCTATTCCGGTGTATGGATAGATGAGGCCACCCTGCCAAAGTTGGAGCGGTTGAATCAGAAGAGCGTCGATATCTCGCGCGAAATTACCAGTATTGCTTACAAACATCAAAATGCTGTTGGCGTCTATGTATTGATCATTATGCATAACCAGAGACATGTTGCTGAGACTCCCGCCATCTTTTGAACTGGAGTACTTGATGTCAGGTTCAATAAGATCGTCGAAGGCAAGAACGACAGAAGACACGAACAGCAGGCACAGTGTTGCTACGGTAAGAACAATACCTAATCGCCACATAACTATCTCCCCGATTGGGTTCGTTAGAAGATACAGATCACCAAGATCAGTATAACAATCAGGAGACAATTGTCAAGAGGGAACTTGCTATGCCACAGTAATTTCGCAAAACAGACTGGAGTGGTCCACGGTAGTAAACGCCGCCCTCACACCCAGCTTTTCCGCCAGCTGCCGAAACTCGCCCGGCCCGACAGTGGACGCAGTGAAACCATCCTTGCAGACAATGTTGCCATCACCGGTCCGGTCGTAGTCAATCTCGCCGAGCAATCCCTCCGCCGCCTGAAGCTCGAACCAGCGAAGGCGGTCATTCCAAAACTCCTCAGCATAGGTTGACAGCAACACAATACCCCCCCGACGAGTGACCCGAATTGCCTCGCGTAGCAACTGGAGACGATCTACATTGAAAGCCGAGATACCGTTCTGGATGCAGACTACAACGTCAAAGCAATCATCCCTGAGACCGAGTTGGGATGCATCCATCATTGCAGGCAAACAAACCAACTCACCGATCTGCACACTGCGAACTATTCTAAGACTGCCCAGCGAAGTATCAACACCGACTGTGATCGCCGCTTTCTCGGCAAGGTGATCAAGGACACGTCCATACCCGCAACCAAGTTCCAGCACCGTATCGGATGGCTGGATTTTTCCAAGGGTGAAATCCAGTTCGGCGTCAAGATATTGCCGCACGCGGGGTGGTACAACTTCGTACACTCGCCTCAACTTTTTGGCCGACAGCTTTTCGGAGTAATAGTTAGTCATCATTGCCGCGCGATACCACGCGCTCGAAATTCACCGGGTCGGTGTCGCCTTCGGTGTTGATCAACAGTACACTTGAGTCAGTACCGAGTCTGAGTCTCTCTCTGGCTCGCCCGAGAGTTTCATCGGTCATCAGCGCTATCAATCCGCCCAGCGATGCCGCCCCCGACTCACCCGATATAATCTGCCGATCTCCTGCCTCGGGGTAATAATACTGTCTCATCGCCCGTTCGCTATAGTCATCCGGAATCGAAACGAACAGGTCGAACCGACGGCTGATTATCTCCCACGCAATCATCGATGGCATCCCACAATTGAGACCGGCCATTATCGAATTCTGACTGCCACGCGAGGCCACGATCTCGTCACCACCACGGGCCGATTCCAGAAGGCAATCGGCATCGGTCGGCTCAACCGCTATCAGACGAACAGCCCCAGGCTCATGTCCGACCCGTCTCAACCCATAATGGAAAGCTGCCGTTGCCGCCAGTGCGCCGACACCGGCCTGAACAAGAACGAAGTCCGGTCGTTTCAAGCCGGTCTCGCTGATTGTATTCTCTATCTCGTGGAACATGGTCATATACCCAGCCATTATCCATAGAGGGACCTCGGTGTATCCGGGATACGAAGTGTCAGAGATTATTTGCCAGCCGTTTTGTTCGGCTTCTTTCGCTGCGGTGGTAACGGCATCGTCGTAGGTACCATCGACAACAACGACCCGGGCTCCCTCGTTTTCAATCGCTCTGACTCGCGCCCTAACCGTGTTCCAGGGCATAAACACCACGGCACGTTGAGCTAACTTGCCCGCAGTCCACGCAACGCCGCGACCATGGTTACCATCGGACGCCGTACAGAATGTAAAGGTGCCAAAGTCACCCGCGCGAACACCTTCCCAGAATCGTTCGACCGTCAGCAATACTCCGGTGTCGCGTTCCACCCTCTGCTTGATGAACCGATAGATTGCATACGACGCTCCCAGCGCTTTGAATGCCTTAAGACCGAAACGTTCCGACTCATCCTTAACCAGTATCTGACCGATACCATACCGCGCAGCCAGAGCGGGAAGCGAAACCAACGGGGTCGGAGCGTACTCTTT
>DAOWIM010000262.1 GCA_030640905.1 bacterium | reverse complement strand
GGACGGCGACACGGCCAAGCTCGCGGAGATGGTAGACCTGTGCGAACAGTATGATGCGATGCTTTTTCTCGATGATTCCCACGCCAGTGGCTTTATCGGAAAGACTGGCCGCGGTACTCATGAACAGTGCGGCGTGGTCGGTAAGATCGACATAATCACAACAACCTTCGGCAAAGCCCTCGGTGGCGCCTCGGGCGGTTGTGTGTCCGGTCGCAAGGAATTGGTGGAGATGTGTCGGCAGAAGGCACGGCCATATCTGTTTTCAAATACGGTGGCTCCGGTTGTTGTCTCCGGCGTTTTGAAGGTGCTTGACATCCTCTCGGCCAGTACCGAACGACGCGACAAACTCGAAACCAATGCTGATTACTGGCGCAAAGGTCTGACCGAGGCTGGCTTTGTTCTCAAGGAAGGTGATACACCGATCATTCCGGTTATGCTTTTCAACGCTAAGTTGGCGCAGGATGTTTCCCGTGATCTTTTCGACGAGGGAATCTACGCTATCGGTTTCTTCTTCCCGGTTGTGCCGCAAGGTCAGGCGCGAATCAGGACTCAAATTTCAGCCGGCCATGAACGGCATCATCTTGACAAAGCTCTGGAAGCGTTCATCAAGGTCGGAAAGAAATATGATATCCTCGGCAAGACCAAGCAGGAGATAATAGCAAAGTACGGAAAGTAGTAACCGAATTCTGAGTACGGCAAATCACAACTGCGCTGTCGTCTGACATGCAGATTGTCGTGGGTTGCTCTTTACCAGTCGCAGATAGGTTCGGGTCCTGAGGGAATACCGAAAAGATAATTGATAAGGTAAGTTATATCCGAGATATTGACGTACTGATCTCCATTGGCTGAACCGGCCTTGTCAAACGGTACCGGGGCCGAGCCTTGAGGTATCCCGAACAGGTAATCGACCAGATAGGTAATATCGGAGATGTTGACGTTGCCGTTGCCATTGATGTCGCCGCAAACGAGGTCTACCCAGACAAAACTATGCGGTTCCGGCTGATACGATGAGCTATGGAAAAGCGAATCGCTGGCCTTCACTCGCCAGAAATATTCACCCTCGGCGGGAAACGCCTCCCGAGTCAAAGTCAACGAAACACCCAGTGTGTCTATCTGGTAAATCGTGTTATTGAACATCGCGTCAGTGGCCATCCGAAAGTGATAGCCTTCACCAGCTTCCGGATACGGCGCAGGTTCATCGGTTACCCACCGAAATGTCATCGACAAACCACCCAGTTGGGAACCATCGGTTGGAGCCAACAGGGTTGGCACGGCCGGGGCTTTGGAATCCAAGATGAAACCAACCGTCGGCGACCAAGGTGACGCATTGCCCACGGAGTCTCGTCGTTGAACCGACCAGTACCCCCAGCCCTCGTTCAACGTATCGGGCATGATCATATCGGGGCCCAACGGTGACTCATAGTAGTAAACATTTTCGGTGAAAGTGGAGTCGTTGGAAACCCGAAGACGATAGAATTCCGGAGCATATGCTGCTGGGATACTCGCCTTGGCAGCACCGTAACCAAAAAGGAAAACGATATTGATCTGACTGACGAAATCACCTTCGAGTGGAAAAACAGGATGCCCCCCAGCCGGCGGCGTATTGTCCACTACCAGCCAGAACGGGTAACGCTGGAACGACGATGAATCAACTCCGACAAAGCGGCGAACCGCCCAATAATAACGACCGTCATCAAGCGAGTCAACCGCCGGCAACGTGAAACTGTTACCGGACAAACCCGAGTACATCTTTACAATTTCGGTAATTGATTCATCGGAAGCTACATACAGACTGATGGAATCAGCCTCGACATCTTCCCACTGGAACGTGAACTCACTGCCAACCATGTACGTCTCATCAGAAGGTGAGACCTGATGAGGAGGTTGATACGGATTGTACACGGTCAGAACGATAGTCGCCTGTTCGGTAATACCAACGACGCTTGTAACTTCAACCACTATCTGATTCTCTGCTTGATGAGGCTCTTCGGCGGGAACACAAACGGTCAGGACCACTGTTGTATCGACTCCAGGGGGCAGATCAAGCGACTCATTATTCAGCAGTGTCATCCAGGATAATTGTTGCTGCCGCCCAACCTGAACCGCGATGCTGTCGTTGCCGACGTTGCCAATAGCTACCACAAATTGTCGTTCTTCGGGAGAGCAAACAATGTCATCATCCGGTACAGCCAGACTTACCGCATAGACTGCCGTCGGTGTAACCGTGACATCGCCAAACGAAGTGACGGCGCCATCAGTCTTGCTCTCCACACTACACGATACTCTATCCACTTCCCAGACCAACGCCTCTCCCGGTACGGCAATCTGAACCGAGAGGAAAACCGAATCATACTGATTGAGAATCAACTCATTGTCAACTACCGCATCGATCCAACCGAGATCATCCTCAATATGGACAGCAACCGAGTCGGTGTGATGTCCCAGGTTCGCCACCCAGAACCCAACTGTCGTGGAGAATCCAGCATCAACTACAGTGTCGGCTGAAGAGAAGACAGCCAGGACTGCTTCGTTGCCGGGTCGATGGATGGCATCGGGTGTAAATGCTACAGAATAGTCCTGCGGGCCTTCGGGAACATTGTAGCCACTGACGCGGGCAGTCCACAAACCTGGATACGGATTGAAGACTGCCACCTCTTCCACATTGTTTATGTGATCGATTCCGGTAGTAGCCGGCAGCGACGGGTTGTCGCCATCAAGAGTCCAGGGGAAATGCTCCTGGCCGAACGGATCGATCAACACGATATCCAGATCGTTCACCAGGGATGGTCCAGAGAGCAGAGATGGCGCCGGATCGTCCCAGGCCACCATGGCGCTGAGTTTGTCGGTACCGCTCTGAACCGTCAGATCGTAGTAGTGCTCCTCGCCGGTTGCCAGAACATCTCTGACGAACGAAGAGTCACCCATCAAAATTTTTTCGGCCGCGGCAACGGCATCAATTTTTCCATACCCGTGCTGGTAGTCGGGACCAACCTCTCCTAGGTCCACACAGGTGTTAAGGATAATCGCCTTGTATGTGCTGGAGAGCATGTGATTGAGTCCATACGTCATGTTGCCCAACTGTCGCAGAAGCATTATCGTTCCACCGATTGCCGGAGTCGCACAGGAGGTTCCACCAAAACCGCCGTAGCCTCCCAGCCCGATCGTCGTTATCAGATTGGTCGGTCCAACGAGGTCTGGTTTGATCCGCCCATCATCGCATGGCCCCCAACTTGAGTATGTGGTCATGACGTCATCGGTTCTGACGGCTCCAACCGCTATGACATTCTTGGCCGTTGCATAAGGTTGTACCGTCTGGTAATCCCATCCAAAGTAACTGCCACATGATCCCCCAAACAAGCCTCCGAAATCGACCCTATCGTTTCCTGCCGGCCATGTCTGGATAAAAGGCAAATCAACCGACTGATAGATCCTGTCGTCAAGAGCGGCACACTCCGCAAAGTAGTTTCCATCGGTTGCCAGACACTCAGCCAGATCAGTGGGATCGTCGGCACTCCACCCAAAGTCAGCATTGGCGACCTGCGCATAGTAGTAGTACTGGGCCAGATTATAGTCTGAATCAAGCTCAGATAGAGTCTCAAACCAATGAAAAGAGGCCATGCTGCCCTCGGGTGCCATCCCTCGATAAAGGCCATCCGATAGAGTGCCGTCGCCAACAAGAACACCGGTCGAGGCCATCGCATGGTCAGTCACCGTATCGAAACGGGCAATAGTCACTCTTCCGATGAAGTCGGGATGAGTCTCGTCGGGGTTTCCCCAATCCCAGTGAGCCACTGTGACGTTCTGCCCTCTCAAATCCCAGGGAGGCAACTGTAGAGCTTCCGATCCGGTGAATTCCCGCCCCAGGTTTAGGGCTGGCTTCGGTGTCGGTCCGGCCTGCTCGATCCACGTCACGGCATCCAACTCGGCCAGTAGGTAGTACGCCTGCTCGGGTATGATCAGATCGATCGCGTTGATCGACGGTGCAAAGCCCAGTATTTCGACATCGTATTCCTGCTCCAACCTTAGAGCAAATGCTTGCGCGTCGGCATCTTTGTGAAGAATGACAGAGAACTGCGCTCGACCGTCTCCCCGACGAGCATAATGCTTCACACCGGAACTTCTCAGCAGGGGAGCGATCTTCTGGATCGGCTCGATACGGCCAAACCAGCGGATGCCATATGAATCAAGAGTTGATTGGGTAATGGGGAGAGTCAGCTTCGCTGTGAAAGAAAAGTCCGGCACGTAATCAAGAACCTCAATTCCTTCAGCGGCAAGCTGCGCGTGCATGGTGTTATCAATTGGCCCGTCGAATTGGACGAGAACGTGGCGGTCAACCAGTTCTGCCGAGCGTGCGGCGACGTCGGTAACTCTCTGGGGAGCCAAGGTTTCATGTTTGAGGCGGATAGCGTGATCTGATGACGCCAAAGCAACGACCGGTAGAACAGCCAGCAGAATAAACCATAAAGCATGACATACTTGCGGACAGGATCGCATGAGGTACTTCATGAGCTTGCCTCTCTCAAATCGTTCATCAAAGTTGCATCTATTGGCGGTCAAAGCACATTGGCAAGGATAATTCAATATACCGAGAAGCGTCATTCTGTCAAGCCAAAAGCTCGGCCATACGTTCTGGGGACCATCGGTCTACGACACAAAAAAGTCCGGATACGCAAGAGGCACCCGGACTCAAGTATCAATATCTATCAGTTCGGCTTAGTTGGCTTTCTTGAATGCCTCCATAAACGACGCCAACTTCTCCACACCTTCGGTAGGCATAGCGTTGTACATCGAAACCCTTATCCCGCCAACCGAGCGGTGTCCCTTAAGGCCGACAAGACCGGCGGCCTTGGCCTCGGCGATAAACTTCTTTTCCAACTCTTCCGACGGCAGACGCATAGTCAGATTCATCCAACTGCGGCTCGCCGGTTCAACCGTACCTTTGAAGTAATCCGGATTCTTGTCCATCAGACCGTAGATCATATCCTTCTTCGCAGCGTTGACTTTTTCAACCGCTGCGATGCCGCCCTGCTGTTTGATCCACTCGAAAACCAACTTAACGACATACACACCAAAGGCCGGTGGCGTATTGAACAACGAATCTTTGTCGGCGTGAGTGTTGTAGTTGAGCATTGTCAATAGATTCTTGGGCGAACGAGACAGCAACTCTTTCTTGATAACGACAATCGTAACGCCAGCCGGACCGAGATTTTTCTGAGCGCCGGCATAGATGAGAGAGAATTTCTTGAAATCCAACTGATGCGACGCAATATCGGAAGACATGTCACAGATCAACGGCACATTGCCGGTATCGGGAAACTCGTGATACTGCGTCCCGAAAATTGTGTTGTTGGAAGTTACGTGCAGGTAAGCGGCGTCCTTGGGGAAATTGATCTCGGAAGGTTTGGGGATGCGTGTGTAGTTCTGATCCTTGCTCGACCCGGCCAGATGAACATTTCCCACCTTCTTGCCTTCTTTGATGGCTTTGCTTGACCAGCTCCCGGTGTCAACATAGGCAGCGGTTTTTCCTTCCGTCAGCAGGTTGAGCGGAACCATCGCAAACTGAGTGGAAGCTCCACCGCCGAGGAACAGCACCTTGTAGCTGTCGTCCAGGCCGAGCAGTTCCAGACCCAGGGCCATAGCTTCGTTGTTGATAGCGTCAAACTGCGGGGAACGGTGCGACGATTCGATGATCGACATCCCCGAGCCTTCGTAATCGAGAAACTCTGCGCGAACCTTTTCCAATACCTCAAGCGGCAGGGTGGCGGGTCCGGCATTAAAATTGAATACTCTGTTCGACATTTTCAAACCTCTTTATGGACAATCGATTTCGATATCAGGTCTATTTCAACGCATCCTGGTTTTCGCGAATCAAAGACTCAACGATCTCACCAATGCGCAACATGTTTTCTTTTGTCGATGCTCCAATATGAGGAGCAAAAAGCGTCTTCGGGGCGCCGATTAGCGGAGAGTTTTCCGGTGGATCGGAATACCAGACATCGGTAGCATAGCCAGCCAGCTTTCCGCTCTTGAGCGCTTCGACAACATCTTCTTCTACGACCGTCTTGCCCCGTCCGGTGTTGACCAGATAGGCTCCGTCCTTGAAGAGCTTCAACATATCCTTGTTGATCAGTCCCTTAGTGGAGTCCAGCAGCGGCATGTGAAGCGAAATGTAATCCGACTCCCGTATCACCTCTTCGAGTGTCGGGCGTACGTCGGCAAAATCACTAAAAAAGACAGCCGGATCATAAGCCAGCACCCGCATACGGAAGGCATCGGCCCGCATCGCCAGCGCGGTACCAATTCGACCAATACCGAGAATACCAAGCGTCTTGCCCATAAGCTCGGTTCGTTTTAATTCTTTCTTGATCCATTTCCCTTCGGCCATCGACGTATGCGCGGCGACCGTATGGTTGGTAATGGCGATCATAAGACTGAAGGCCAACTCAGCCACAGCAACAGTCGATGCTTCGGCAGTGTTGAAAACCATCACGCCCTTTTCTTTGGCATAAACCAGATCAACATTGTCAAGACCGACACCTCCACGAATAACCAGCTTCAGGTTCGGAGCAGCATCGATATACTCTTTGGTAACCTTAGTCTTGCTGCGAATCAGGACAACATTGGCCTCGGCCTGACGGCCTTTATCGTCGGTCACATCGCCGTACTTTGAGAGCTTTCCGGGGAGTGACGCATCGAACGCATCGGAGATCAGAATCAACATTTTTTCATTCCTTTTGCTAATCGCTATTCTTCAAGTGCGCTCACAGCCATGCCGCTGCGCAATTTGGGTTCAAACCAGGTGGACTTGGGTGGCATCACGCCGCCCGCATCGGCCACATCAAGAAGCTGCCGCACAGAAACCGGCGGCAAGGTAAACGCCACTTCGTACTCGCCAGAGTCCACCAGCCGGACCAGCTCTTCGGTCCCTCTTATGCCACCGATGAAACCGATATGCTTGTCGGTACGAAGATCAACAATGTCGAGGACGGGCGCCAGAAAATTCCGGGTTAGGATAGCCGAGTCAATCGACTCGACCGGATCGGAGACATCAAAGCTGCCTTCTCGAACCTGAAGCGAGTACCATTTGTGATCACAGTACACGCCAATCTGGCCCGGTTTGTCCGAACTAAAAGCGCCGCCTGTCTCGGAGATAGAAAATTTGTCCGAGGCTTTTTGGAGCATCTCTGCCGGAGTCAGACCATTAAGATCACTCACTACGCGATTGTAGGAGAGGATACGAACCTCATCGTCGGGAAAAATGACTGTCAGGAAGAAATTGTACGGTTCATCTCCGGTGTGGTCGGGATTTTTCTCGCGGAGTCGGCGGCAGACCTCCGAGGCCGACTCGGAACGGTGGTGACCATCGGCAATGTACATCTCCGGTATCGTTGCAAACGCCTCTCGCAAGGCGTCAACTCTCAAATCATCTTTCACAACCCAGAACTCGTGTCGGACATCATCATCGGCAGCAAAGTTAGTATCAGCCGGTTGGGTTGTAATCTCAGCGATCAGCTTACCAACATCGGGTTGCTGTCGGTGGATAATAAAGACCGGTCCGACCTGGGCATCCAATGCCAGGATATGATTGGCGCGATCATCGACTTTTTCCGGTCGCGTGTGTTCGTGTTTTTTGATTTTCCCCTGATCGTATTCATCGACCGAAGCCAGGGCCACCAACCCGGTTTGAGATTGTCCCTGCCAGGTCAGTCGATAGAGATAAAAGCAGGGCGTATCATCCCGCATCATCAAGCCATCGTGCAGGAGTCGATCAAGATTCTCCTTACCCTTAGCGTAAATCTGTTCGCCATAGGTATCGGTACCGACGGGAAAATCAACCTCGGACTTGTTGACCCTCAGGAATGAATCGGGGTTGTTTTTGACAAGTTCTCGTGCTTCTTCACTGCTGAGAACGTCATATGGCGGACTGGCAATTCTGGCAGCCAGTTCGGGCTTTGGTCTGATACCTCTAAACGGTCGGACGATTGCCATAGTGCATATTTCCTGTTGCTTTAGATGTTTACCTTCTCACAGCGCGCCAATATAGGCAATCGGGTCTAGCAACGCAATACGAAGATTATGCCGAGAAAAAAGGGAGACCGCCTGCAGACGGTCTCCCGAGTAAATCCGTACCAATTCGGTCCGGTCAATAGACTACGTTGACGCCAAGGTTGGTAAATAGGAAACCAACCTGCACTAAAACGTCCTGCACCAATTTGGAAGTCGGTGTTCCACCCATGTGCCCGGCCTTGGTATCATAATGCAACAGGATCGGGTTGGTCGAGCCGGTAGCGGCCTGCATCATGGCTGCCATCTTGCGAGCGTGCATAGGATCAACACGCGTATCGGCATCACCGGTTACAAACAAAACCGCCGGGTAGGCTGTTCCCTTTGTAACATTCTGGTAAGGTGAGTATTCATTGATGTACTCAAACTGGTCCGGTTCGTCGGCTGAGCCGTACTCGCTGGTCCAGAAAGGACCCATCAACGTCAGATGAAAACGCAGCATGTCCAGAAGCGGATAGGTGCAGATAACCGCCTTGAAGAGGTCCGGTCGCTGGGTCATAGCCGCTCCCACCGTCAGGCCACCGTTGCTCCCACCGGCACAGGCCAGCTTGGAAGGATTGGTGTATTTGTTGTCTATCAGCCATTGAGCGGCTGCGTAGAGGTCGTCGAAAGTATTCTGTTTCTTTTCAAACATAGCGGCCTTGTGCCACTCTTCGCCGAACTCACCGCCACCACGAAGGTTGGCCAGGCAATAGACACCACCGTTCTCGCAGAAGAGAGTTGCCGTTCGGGAAAAATAGGGGGTTGAGGAACTGTTGAAACCACCGTAGGAGTAGATCATAGTCGGATTGTTACCGTCGAGTTTCAGATCTTTGCCGTGAACAACAAACATCGGAACCCTAGTGCCATCTTTGGAGTCAAACCAAACCTGCTTGACCACCATGTTGTCCGAGTCGATTTCGATCTTGGATTTATCAAAGACTTCCTGTTCGCCGGTGGCCACATCGTAGCGATAAATAGTTCTTGGCATATGGAACGAAACAAATGAATAGAATGATTCGTTGCCGTCCCAGTGACCACTCAAACCGCTAATTGTGCCGAGAGCGGGCGGGGATAGCTCACCCTGTGGCTTGCCGTCCGGATCAAAAATCTTCACTTTGGACTGCACATCCTCAAGGTACTGGACAACAATCTTGCCGCCGACCAGGGAAAAACCCTCGATGACGGCTTTATCGGAAGTGGGGATTACTTCTTTCCAGTACTTCCGGTTCGGCTTCTTCATATCGGCAACCATGATGCGCCAGTTGGGGGCGTTCCAATTAGTCCGGATATACGCCTTATCCCCAACAACGTTGGCATAGAACTTGGCCTCAACATCGTTTATCAGGGTCTTGATCTTCCCGCCCTTGACGGCATCCATGAAATACAAGTCGTTTTTCTTCCCCGATGAACCATAGTACACACCGAGACCCAGGTAACGGCCATCCTGGGAAAGGTCCAAGCCAACAATAATCTCCGGTCCATAACCCTCGCCGAACAGGAGGGGATCGTCGGCCATATCGGTTCCGAATTCATGATAGTAAATACGACTGCCAACCGTATCCGAATAGTGAGAATAGTAATATCCGCTGTTGTCGGCTTTGATCTCGACGCCAAAATAATTGGCGGCCGGCATAAACTCACCCAGTTCCTCGCGGGTATCGACATCAAGGAAATGGATTTCCTCTTCCTCGGCGCCTCCCTGTCGCAGTGAGTAGGCCAGCAGCTTACCGTCCAGAGAGATAGCAGTCATGCCAACACTGGTAGTGTGTTCCGGGTTCATCCCATGCGGATCTACCAACACCTGGTCTTCGCCGTGGAGCCCCTCCCTCATGTAGATAATATATTGATCCTGGTCGGCCGCCTTCTTGTAGAGGAAGTAGCTGTCTCCGCGCCAGCTCGGGCTGCTGGTATAGTCGATTTTGTATAATTCATCGAGCCGTTTTTCGATTTTGTCCTTGCCGGGGTAGGCCTGCACATGCGACTGCGTGTACACATTTTGGGCATCGATCCAGGCTCTTGTCTCCGCACTCTCCTGATCTTCCAACCAGCGATACGGATCCTCAATGGCAACACCGTGGAGCGTATCAACTACGACGTCGATCTTCGATTGTGGTGGTGGTCCGAGTTTCTTTCCGCAACCGCCGATGCCAGCCAGCAGAATCACCAGGGCTAACGCGGTCAGGACAGGAATGGTAACGAGGCGTGATTTCGGCATAAGCCGTCTCCTAATTATAATATAGAATTAAATTATCTTAGCTATAATGACGTAAGGATAATACACCCGTGTGCAACGGAAAAGCGGAAAAAGAGAATTTGATCCTGAATCGGAATAACAAACACAAAAAAACAGGCCGGAGCAACTCCGGCCTGTTAGTGTAACGCGAGGTTAGACCTACTTCATGTGCTTGCTGACCAGCTTGGTCATCTCGAACATGTTAACCTTCTTCTTGCCACCGAAGACCTTCTTGAGCTTATCGTCGGCGTTGATCATGCGACGATTGACCTTATCCTGAAGGTCATTCTTCTTGATGTATTTCCAGATCTTCTTGGTAACCTCAGTGCGAGGAATCGCCTTGTAACCGATAACCGCGCCGAGTGCATCTGAGAGTGTCATCGGGCGCATAAAAGCGGCATTTGGTTTCCGCTTGGTCTTGGTCTTCTTGACGACCTTTTTCCTGGGAGCCGCCTTCTTCTTCGGTGCGGCTTTCTTCTTTACGACTTTCTTCTTGGCAACCTTCTTCTTCGGTGCGGCTTTCCTCTTTACGACTTTCTTCTTGGCAACCTTCTTCTTCGGTGCGGCTTTCTTCTTTACGACTTTCTTCTTGGCAACCTTCTTCTTCGGTGCGGCTTTCCTCTTTACGACTTTCTTCTTGGCGGCAGTTTTTTTCTTCGGTGCCGCCTTCTTCTTCACCGTCTTCTTGGCGGGCTTCTTCTTGACTGGCATTTGCTGCTCCTTTAGCATTAAGGTTTGTACGGTTCCTTATTTCCGGTTGTTCATCCCTAAACTGAACTTCCTCCCTATGTCAAACGCATTATTTCTATTCTCTCCCTATAGAATACGCTTTTCTTTTTTTTTCTGGCAAGAAAAAACTTTGATTAAACAAACAAAAAGACAAGAAAATATTAGGCCGTTTCAGAGGGGGAAATGCTGTTTTTCAACCCGCGTGTCTCATGCGCGGACCAACTCTATCACCGGAGCTTCGGTGGGGCATCCAAGACGGAAAGGAAACCAGTGTCCTGCACCTGCGGAAGTGTACAGGTGCGAATCGTTCTTTTGGTAGTGTCCCCATAGGTAACGATTGGGCCACATGCTCTCGAAGAGCGACCGTCCCATCAGACCGATTTGCCCCCCATGAGTGTGGCCAGCCAGAGTGAGAGTGGCGCCAATCTCGGCGGCGTAGTCAAACGCGTCGGGGCGGTGGCTGAGAAGAATTACCGGGCTATCAGAGGGAGTGGGATTGAGTGTCTTGTCGATCGCATCGCGGAAAAAAGCCGCATTCTCCGCGCCCACGAAGCGCGGATCATCAATACCGCCAAGCACAAACGAACCTTCCTTCCGCTCTATGGTGATCGCCTCGTTGATCAACAATGGTATCGGTGAGGCATCGAAGGCCCTCCTCACGTGACGCACACCCCTGAAATACTCATGATTTCCCAGACAGGCGGCCACCCCCAGGGGAGCGTTTGCTTGAGCCAGTTTTGCAATAGCGTCTGGGAGGAGGCGAAGGTCATCAACAAAGTCTCCCGTGACAACGATCATCTCCGGATTCAGAGCCTCCGCTCTCTGAAGCATCCCTTCGAGATCATCAAGAACCACGTAGTGTATCAGGTGGGTGTCTGAGAGGTGCAGGATACGTAGCCCCTCCAGTGCGAGGGGAAGGTTATTGACGGGGATTTGCTTGAGATATACTAAAGGATCGCTCACCCCCCCGGTGACGCCTCCGATACCCATCGAGAGGGTGACGGTCGGTACTGCCACCGCCGCAACTTTAAGGAAGTCACGCCTGTTGCTGGAGGTGTCGATTCCACGATGCTTCTTAAGGCACCAATCCCGAAGATGACCGATCAGATGGAACAGACCGGAAATCGGCAACGAGAGCAGGATACATACTTCCAGGACAAAGACAGCCGCCGTTCCCATTGAGCCGGGAATTATTAGCCACTGGATAGGGTAGTACTCACCAGCCCCCCAGGCGGCCACCATGACGATACCTGCGACCGGCAGATAGATAGCAACGCGGCGAATCAACTTCCGGCGCCACCAGTCGCGGTTGAGAAACCGAAGTAACAGCATGCCGATCAGACCGATTACTACTATGAAAACAGTGGAGAATATGAGTGGAAAAAGTATGCGCATAGAAACAGTTTTTCTTATCTACCGACCAAAACGTCGGTTTCACTCTTATACGGACACAGTAAGGGAGGTTTCAACGAATATGACTGAATACTTGGGAAACTTTTGGCTCAACCGAGCAACTCTCTTCACTTCCGCCAGACCGATATCCGCATGACTATGAGTACTGTGAAAATCTCCAACCGTCCCAGCAGCATCGACCACACCAGGACCCATT
Organism: bacterium; assembly: GCA_030640905.1. GTDB lineage: Bacteria > Zixibacteria > MSB-5A5 > GN15 > FEB-12 > DAOUUR01. The sequence continues at coordinate 10,284 of DAOWIM010000262.1, read as the reverse complement.
TGCCCGGAATTGGTATCCAACTGTAATTCTCCAACGGGCCGATCCCGGCCAGCCCCGGACCAATATTACCGATCGTTGCAATCGAGCAGGAAATAGCCGTCATCAGGTCAGGCACAAACAGAGTCATGATAGCAGCGGTGAGAACAAACAGTGAAACGAAGAGAAGGAAAAAAGCTACGATATTGCTCACCCGTTGATCGTCAATTGTCTGTGAACCGATCTTGATCGGAAGCACCAATCTTGGCTGGGCGAGTTTGCGAAGCTGGTTCATGGCTACCCGAGTGACGACCATGACACGCAACATCTTGATACCGCCGCCGGTCGAACCGGCACATCCTCCGAAAAACATCAGGATCAGAAGACCGAATCGAAGGAAATCAGGCCAGAGATCAAAATCGGCCGTGACAAAACCGGTGGTGGTGATTATCGCCAGCGACTGAAAAGCCGCCACGCGGAAACTATCGTTCAGTGATTCTACTTTGACGCTTTCTTCGGCATGGTGCTCAGAAAACTGCTGGGCTGTCCAATCACTGGAGCGGTAATGGGAAGCGGTTTCTTCCATCGGAGCCGGACCATTGAAATAGAGAACAGCGGTAACGACGATTATCGTTGAGATTACGACCGCTGAGTAAAAAGAAAACTCCTTATTTCGTACCAGCGAATTAAGATCGCCCCGAAGAGCCTTGAAATGCAGCAGGAAGTTGATACCGGCAAGATACATGAAGATTATTATGACCCACTCGATGAAATCAGAGTTGTATGCTGCCACTGACCCGTTCTGGGTGGAAAAACCACCTGTGGCCATAGTGGCAAAGGTGTGGCAGACAGCATCGAAAAGATTCATACCTCCGAACATCAGCAAGCCCGTTTCAATCGCCGTGAAAAGGAGATAAACGCCCCAGAGAATCGAAGCGGTCTGAGCCAATCGGGGCTGGAGTTTGTCTTTGGATGGACCCGGCACTTCGCTTCGAAACATCATGTAGCCCGAGACACCCATTGCCGGGAAAATCGCAATCGCCAGGGTGATGATACCCATCCCGCCCAGCCAGTGAGTAAGGGCGCGGAGAAAAAGCAGCGAGCGAGGGACGGCCTCGACGTTGGGCAAGATTGATGCTCCGGTCGTTGTGAAGCCGGACATAACTTCGAAGTAGGCATCGGTGAAAGCTCGAAGCAGGCCGCCGCTTCCGTCCAACGGTGAGGCCAGGAAATAAAAAGTAAACGGGATCGCCGCGACAAAAGCCAGCGACGTCCAGCCGAGCGTTACAATCGCATAGCCTTCTTTAATGCCCTGACGCTTTCGCCCTCGGCGCCATACCAGAGCCATGATCGACCCGAGAATCAGCGCGAATAATATTGCCGCACAAAAACCAAGGCACTCCGGCTGAGACATCATTTGAGAATAGCTGAGATGGCGGTAATCGTATGCTGCTATGCCCAGTGGAATCAACAATATAATTCCGGTTACCTGGAGCAGCTTACCGATGGCGTATCCGATGGCGGATTTCTGCATCATTTACCCCCGCTTGAACAAACGGCGTGGCTTAAATAGTTTTGAGACAATCGACAAGTTGCGATGCTGCGTAATGACGATTACATGATCGTCCGGTTTGATAATTGTCTCACCATCGGGAAGAATCATCCGATCCTCACGTACGATAACGCCGATTATTGATCCGCGGCGAAGCTTTGTGGCGACCTTGCGCACTTTCTGATTGGCCACCTCGCAGTCGGCGGAGACATTGAACCGAACCGCCTCGATGTCAACATCGGAGAGCTTAACCACGGCCCCGATGTGTCCACGCGAAATGATATCCAGAATTGCTCGGGCCGTCGTCACGCGCGGGTTGATGATATGGTCAATCCCAATCGAATGGAAAAGATGGTCGTGAAGATCTTCGGTGGTCGTGGCGATTACCTCATGGACGCCTTCGGCTTTGGCCAGTAGAGCCGAGAGCATATTGTAGTCGGCCTCGTCCGAAGCGGCAATGAAAAACGATGCAGCATCGACATTGAGCTCGCGGAGCAGGTCCGGCTCAGTACAGGTGCCGTGGAGGACTTCGATATTTTCCAGCAGGGCGGCCGCTTTGTTAGCATGCTCCAGGCTGGGATCGACATACGTAACCTGGTAGTCGGTCTTGTCAAGAAGCTTGGCCAACTCAATAGAAGAATACGAATCGCCGGTCATGATGATCTTGCGATTTTTCGTCTCGATCCCGATAAGCTTGCGGAATCGGTCCAGTGATTCCCTCGGAAAGAGAGTGTAGAGCGTATCGCCCGACTCGATAACGGTAGCCCCGTCGGGAATGACACCGGTACCGTTGCGGATCAGCGCCGAAAATAGTACCACAACCGGTGCAATCTCCTCGCGGATCTGCTGTGGTGTCTTGTTAGCCAACTCCATCTCCTCGGTAACCTTGAAGCCACGGAGAAGGATTCTGCCCTGCTCAAAATTGGCCGCTTCAATCGCATGGGGCGTCTCGACAAACTGCATTATCTGATCGGCCAGCACTTTTTCCGGGTAGATGACCGACGTCACCCCCAGCCTGGCTAGATCGATAACGTCGCTTCCTTCGGCAAACTCCGCGCTACGCAGACGGGCTATCCGGTGCTTGACATCGTACTGAGCAGCAATAGCACAGACCAGCATATTGACCTCGTCGCTGGGTGTTACGGCCAGAACCATGTCAGCATCGGGCAGACCGGCTTCCTTCAGAATCGTTGGCGAGGTGCCGGGGCCGTTTAGAATCTGAGCGTCGAGCTTCTCTCCCAACTGCTCGCACAACAGCGGGTCAACCTCGATCAAAGAGAGCTGATGTTTGTCCCGCAGGAGGTGATCGCCAAGACTCATTCCGACAACACCACCGCCGACAATTATAATTCGCATATCTGTCCTGTCATATCAGGTGAAACGGCAAGTCTTGCCCGCCGGTCAAACCGATCTAATTTCGACCGATTACAAACCATAATCAAATAAATATTTTAGCCTGCTTAGCGGTCGATCTGCCACCGTCTGCAATACAAAAAGGTCGGCCGCAGACCGGCCGACCTCATACAGGTTCTATCCGGTTCGGCGTTAGAAGCCGTAGATTTCTCCGAATTTGGCCGTCATGTAGTCAATCAGCGGCTTGTGCGAAAGCGATTCGCCGGTGACTTTCTTCCCGAGAACGGTAGCACGATAACGACCACCGTGACGGTGGATTTTTTCGCGTAGCCACTCCCGCAGAGGAGAAAACTGACCGTTCTCAAACTGATCGTACAGGTTGGGTATATCTTTTTTCGCCTGAGCAAAGAACTGCGCCGAGTAGAGATTGCCCAGAGTATAGGTCGGGAAATATCCGATTAACCCGGCCGACCAGTGAACATCCTGAAGGCAACCATTGGCGTGGCAGTCAACCTTGATACCGAAATACTTCTCAAACCGACTGTTCCACTCCGAGGCGGCATCGGCCGGTTTCAGATCACCGGTCAACAAGGCGCGTTCCAGTTCAAAACGGAGCAGGATATGAAGGTTGTAGGTCGCCTCGTCGGCTTCGACCCGGATGTACGACGGCTGCACGTTGTTGATCGCACCGTAGAAGTCATCAAGCTTCACATCGCCCAGCGAATCTCTGAATATCCGTTGCGCCTGCGGGAAGAAATACTTCCAGAATGATTTGGAACGTCCCACCTGATTTTCCCACATCCGACTTTGAGACTCATGAATACCGAGCGACGCTGCTTCACCGGCCGGCATTCCAAAATTCTTCTCGCTCTCTGTTCCCATCTCATAGAGACCGTGACCGGCTTCGTGCATCGTACCGAAGAGAGCGTCATTGAGACGTTTCGGGTTGTAGCGCGTAGTGATACGAGTGTCGCCCGGACCGATGGTGGTGCAGAAGGGATGAGTGGTGATATCAAGACGCCCATTGGCAAAATCGTAACCCATCGCACCGGCTACCGCTTCGCCAAAAATACGCTGCAACTTGACATCGTAGTCGCGCTCAACAATCGAAACATCCGGTTTTTTCGGAGCGCCTTTGATCTTGCCCAGCAGCACGACCAGATCATCACGCAGTCCGGCAAAGGTCGCTTCGACATCCTTGACCGTTGCACCCGGTTCGTAATCGTCGAGCAGAGCATTGTACGGTTCACCTTCCCAACCGTAGGCATCGGCAATTTTCAATTTCAGCGCGACAATCTTCTCAAGCCACGGCTGGAATGCCTTGAAATCATTATTCTTCCGAGCCGTCACCCATTCGCCCTGAGCCAGCGTCGTAACCTTCTTTTCTTCTTCGACCAGGTCCTTGGGCAGCTTGATCTTCTTGCCGTACCAGTGACGAATTTCGCGAACATTGGCCGCGTCGATTGAATCGGCATCCTTAACAAGGTCCGATTGTTCCAACTCCGAAAGCAGTTCCCCGACCCGCGGGTCGGTAACCTCTTCGTGAATCATCCCGGCGACGAGAGCCAGTTGTTCCGCCCGAACATTTGCGCCACCACGCGGCATGTAGGTACGCTCATCCCAACCAAGGAGGGAGCTGGTTCCACCGAGAAGGGCAATCTTCTTGAATCGTTCTTTTAGTTCTTCGTAGGATTTCTTTGACGACATTTTCATGCTCCTATTCTACCGGGTCTATGGTTGGGTCAGATCGATTATGATCCGGTTCAACTGTCACCCGGACGTACATACATGTAGTTTAACAAAACGGCCCCCAAGATAACCAAATCGCCGGAAAAGCGCAACCGCAGATAGGGGTCAGATAGATTCTTTTAACTGTATGACAATTAACAGTTTGCCGGGCACTAGTGCCGTCTCGGGGCACAGAACAGGCGTGGCTGTGTCTTGAAGCAGGCTTGCCTGCGTCACCCTGAGCGTAGGGGCCTGTTGAAAAAGTCTTCTCGCTACATAATTTCGATCTGTGTGTTTAAGGACGGGCGACGTAAAGCCGCCCTCTACGCGGTAAATCAGCTCTTACCCGCGTAGGGGCGGGGCTTGTCTCCGCCCTTGTTGCACCTGTAATAGGGGTTAATCAACAAGCCCGTAGTCGAAGGGTCACCCTCCGAGTGTGTTGTCACCTTCGATGTTCGGATCATGCTTCGACTACGCTCAGCATGACATTTAGCCTGCTGTTACGGGCAGGCCGGTGGAGCCGGGCCGGTGGGGATGCCGTATAGATAGTTTATCAGGTACGTTATGTCTGCAATATTGATCTTTCCTTTGGCATCTCCATTGACGTTGGCTTCGAGCCGACAGGGAGGCGACGGACCGGTCGAAATGCCGAACAGGTAATCCAGCAGAGATACAAGGTCGCTGATATCTATAGCATCTCCGGCATCATCGTTGATGTTGCCCCGGATACCAACACAACAGCTGGGCTTATCCCAGCGGGCAACATGATTGGCAGGTTTCCCACCGGCGGTATTGATGTATCCAGCAGCGATCAACTCGCTGTTGTAGATCGTGAGGGAGCTGATACTGGAATTCACCCCTGATCCGAGCGGTTGCCAGGTCGAGCCGTCCCAGCGGGCAATACTATTGGCGGCAACACCACCGGCCGTTGTAAACTGCCCCCCGACAATCAGCTCACCATTGAAAACCAGCAGTGAGTAAACAGGAGCATTTGTCCCCGAGCCAAGAGGCTGCCACATCGAACCATCCCAGAGGGCCATGTGATTGGCAGCAACGCCACCGGCAGTCGTGAATCGTCCCCCGGCGATCAAGTCACCCTTGAAGACCGTCAGTGATTTGGGCTGCCAGTTCAGTCCTAAACCGAGCGCTTGCCACGTCGAGCCATCCCACCGGGCCACATGATTGGCAGCAACGCCGCCGGCAATCGTGAAATATCCCCCAGCGATCAACTCACCGTTGTAAACCGTGAGTGAAGTCGCAGAGTGATTCAGCCCCGAGCCGAGCGGCCGCCATGTCGAACCGTCCCAGCAGGCAATATTATTGGAGGCAACGACATCGGCCAATTGAAAAAGCCCCCCGACGATCAGCTCACCGTTGTACACGGTCATAGAGTGGACAGAGCCACCTATCCCGTAACCGATTGGATGCCAGTTCGATCCATCCCAGCGAGCAATATGCGTTGTAGTAACGCCACCTGCAGATGCAAATCCCCCTCCGACGATCAGATCACCATTGAAAACGGTTAGGGCATTGGGCCACTGGCTCAGTCCGGAGGAAAGCGGGTGCCATGTCGAACCATCCCAGCGGGCAATATAATTGGCGTCAACACCACCAGCAGACGTGAAAAGCCCCCCTGCGATTAAATCGCCATTGTGGACCGTTAGACAGTAGACTTGCCCGCCCACACCGGAGCCAATCGATTGCCAACGCGAACCGTCCCAGCGAGCAATATGATCGACATCAGCTTCACCAGCGGCCGTGAGTTCTCCCCCGGCGATCAAATCATCGCCGTAGGCCATCATGGTGAAAATTCTGCCATTCGCGCCTGAGCCGAGCGGTTCCCATGTCGCACCATCCCAGCGGGCAACATGGTTGGCCGTTACTCCGCCAGCGGTGGTGAAGTATCCACCGGCAAAAAGATCACCTTCATAGACCGCCAAGGCGTAGACAGGCTGATTCATCCCCGAGCCGAGCGATTTCCAAGTTGCACCATCCCAGCGAGCAATGAAACCGGTGTCATCACAAAAAGACCCGAACCATCCTCCGGCGATCAACTCCCCGTTGTAGACCTCCAGGACGTTGACCTCATTTCCCAAACCCGAGCCAAGCGGTCTCCAGGTCGAACCATCCCAGCGAGCAATGCGATTGGCCTCGACCCCGCCAGCTGTCGTGAACTGTCCTCCAGCGATTAATTCCCCGTTGTAGACCGTCAGGGCCCAGACAGTGCGATCCATCCCCGAGCCAAGCGGTAGCCAGGTCGAACCATCCCAGCGGGCAATATGATTTTCACCCAACTCTAGAGCTCCCCCGGCTATCAAATCACCATCGTAGACGGTGAGGCAGTATACACCAATCAACCCAGCACCGAGCGGTTGCCATATAGAACCGTTCCAGCGAGCAATATGTCTGGTGTCAATCCCACCGGCAGTCCAGAATGATCCCCCAGCGATCAAATCGCCGTCGTGGACCGTTAGCGAGTAGACAGGTCGATTCATACCCGAGCTGAGCGCGTGCCAAGTCGAACCATCCCAGCGGGCAATATAATTGGCAGCAATCCCACCTGCATAAGTGAAATCTCCCCCCGCGATCAAGTCACCGTTATAGATCGTCATGCAGACTATATCATCATTTATTCCAGTTTCCGGTACGCTGAGGTCGTGCCAGTATTGATCGTCCGGGTCGGATTCGACACTGTTCACTCCAGCTGGGGACAGTTGCGGAGCTCCCGATTTCGGGTCAAGCGCGACATCAAACCCGTCAAGGTCAAGCGAACCTTCAAATCCAGTCTGCCGGGCCGCTTCAAGGTCAAAACGACCGTCGGGGGTTAGGTAATCGGAGACTGATATCTTGTTTGTCTCGGCCGGTGTTTCGGCCATGCCTGAAACCACAAGGCAGATCAAGCAGATTGCAGTTAGAATTGATCGATTGTACATATGTCCTCCTGCTGCAGATTACGTTCATCCAATTGTAGCAGTACTCTGAAGTCAGACGTTTGGTGATGCAGCAATATAGCTGGAAAGGTCGGGTTTGTCAATACGCTATTGGAGGTGGTTTGGCCTGCTACCTGAAACAGGCGTGCCTGCTGCTACGGGCAGGCCGGTGGGGCCGGGCCTAATGGCACGCCGAACAGATAGTCAACCAAATAGGTGATGTCGGAGATGTTGATATCCTCGCTTCCGTCACCGTTGGCGTTGCCTTCCTCCGGGCACGGTGGAGCAGGTCCCAATGGTACACCAAACAAATAGTCAACCAGATATGTAATATCCGATATGTTGATATTCTCTTCGGTATCACCGTTGGCGTTGCCACGAATATCGATGCAGCACGGCTTATCCCAGCGGGCAGTATAATTGGCAGCTTTTCCGCCGGCAGTTGTGAAAAACCCCCCGGCAATCAGATCACCGTTGTAGACCGTTAGGGAGTAGGGATAATGATTCATCCCAGAGCCGAGTGGTTGCCAGGTTGAACCATCCCAGCGGGCAATACGATTGGCAGCAACCCCTCCGGCAGTCGTGAAAGCTCCCCCGGCGATTAACTCACCGTTGTAAACTGTCAGGGATAAGACTACACTACTCATCCCAGAGCCGAGCGATTGCCAGGTTGAACCATCCCAACTGGCAATACGATTGGCCGCAACTCCACCGGCCATCTGGAAATTACCCCCGGCTATCCGATCACCGTTGTAGACTGTCAGGGAATTGACATATCCGCTTATCCCCGAGCCAAGCGGTTGCCAGGTTGAACCATCCCAGCTGGCAATAGAACTCACAGCAACCCCACCAGCAGTCGTAAAACTTCCCCCGGCTATCAGATCACTTTTGTAGACCGTAAGGGAGTAGACATGCTCACCCCCTCCCGATATCCCTGAGCCGAGCGGTTGCCATGTCGAACCATCCCATCGGGCGATTTTGTTGGCGGCAACTCCACCGGCCGTCGTGAATTCTCCTGCGGCTATCAGATCACCTTTGTAGACCGTAAGGGAGTAGACCATGTTATTCATCCCCGAGCCGAGCGGTTGCCATGTCGAACCATCCCATCGGGCGATTTTGTTGGCCGCAACTCCACCGGCATACGTGAACCATCCCCCGGCTATCAGATCACCGTCGTAGACTGTCAGGGAGCGAACATTTTCATTCATTCCCGAGCCGAGCGGTTGCCAGGTCGATCCATTCCAGCGAGAAAGATAATTGGCCGCAACCCCACCGGCAGTCGTGAAATTCCCCCCGGCGATCAGCTCATCGTTATAGACTATCAAGCCAAAGACATAAGTATTCATCCCCGAGCTGAGCGATTGCCAGGTTGAACCATTCCAGCGGGCAACACAACTGGCACCAACCGAACCGGCAGTTGTAAAATTACCCCCGGCAATCAGCTCACCGTCGTAGACTGCAAGGGAGAAAACATAATTATTCATCCCCGTGCCGAGATTTTGCCAGGTTGAACCATCCCAACTGGCAATATAGTTAGCAGCAACTCCTCCGGCAGTTGTAAAATATCCCCCAGCGATCAGCTCACCGTCGTAGACCGTCATGGAATGAACAATACTATTCATTCCCGAACCGAGCGGGTACCAGATCCGATAATTACTATCCCAGCGAGCAATATAATTGGCAGCGACCCCGCCGGCCGTGGTAAAAGCTCCCCCAGCGATCAGCTTACTGTCGAAGACCGTCAGGGAATAGACACAATAATTCATCCCCGAGCCAAGATCATACCAAGTCGAATCACGCCAGCGGGCAATACGATTAGTAGCAACCCCACCGGCGGTAGTGAAATCTCCCCCTGCGATCAGGTTACCGTTCCAGACGATCAGGGTGTAGACATAGCCATTCATCCCTGAGCCGAGTGGTTGCCATGTTGAACCATCCCAGCGGGCAATATAATTGGCCGCAACCCCACCAGCATTTGTAAATAATCCCCCGGCGATCAGATCACTGTTATAGACCGTCACGGAGTAGACATAGTGATTCATCCCCGAGCCGAACGGGTGCCAGGCCGCACCATCCCAGCGGGCGATACGGTTGGCAGCAACCCCACCGGCAGTTGTGAAAGTTCCACCGGCAATCAGATCACCGTCGAAGATCGTCAGACAAAGGACAGAGTTATTCATCCCGATATCTGGTACACTCAGGTCGTGCCAGTATTGATCGTCGGGGTGGGATTCGACACTACTGATACCAGCAGGGGAAAGCAGAGGCGCGCCGGTAGTGGGATCAATGCGGGCATCAAAACCGTCCAGGTTAAGCGCACCCTCGAAACCGCTGCGACGGGCCGCCGCCAGATCAAAAGTACCTTCCGACGTGAGAAATTCGGAAACTGATGTCTTAATTGGCTCGGCCGGTGTCTCGGCCATGCCTGAAGCCACAAGACAGATAAAGCAAATTGCTGTTAGAATTGATCGATAGCGCATGGTCTCTCCTCCGTAGATTACGTTCGTCCAATTGTAGCAGTACTCAGAAGTCGAAACTTAGATGATACAACAATATAGCCGGAAAGATCGGGTTTGTCAATGCGCTATTGGAGGTGGTTTGGCCTGCGAATTGCCTCACAATTAATGTTACCGAAGAGTCTGTAGATCAGGGGTGTAAATGATACGTTGCCTCATAATTGATGTTACCGATAGGAGACACGATTATGGGTGGAGATTCAAGGCGAGAATACCTAAGAGCGATACG
>DAOWIM010000015.1 GCA_030640905.1 bacterium | reverse complement strand
TTCTGGGCTATCGGCGAGCGCGGATCGGCCTCGCTGGCGATTGTAGCCCCCGGCATTGCCGAGGCCCTGCTGGCTACAATAGTCGGGCTGGGAGCAGCCATCCCGGCCGTTATCGCTTACAACTGGGCCAACAACAAGTTAAAATTCATCAACGAATTTGCCAATAGTTTCATCCTCGCCTTCGTCGCCCGCGCCCGTAAAGAGGCCCGATAATGCGGCGTCCCCGCCGACACGAATACAGGGCGATGGCCGATATCAATATCACTAATCTCGTTGATGTGGTCCTCGTTCTCTTGATCATTTTTATGATATCAGCGCCGCTGCTGCAATCGGGTATCGAGGTTGACCTGCCAAAAACAAAAGCGGCGGTGATGGAAGAAGAAACCGAGGGTGTGGTAATAACTATAGACAAGAAAGGCGGCATCTACGTCAACGACGTGTGGGCGCGGATAGAGAACCTGGAGGAGGCGGTGGAGAAAGAAATCGTCGCCAAGGGTACGTCATCAGTTTATCTGCGCGGTGACTCAGCGGTCGCTTATGGTACGGCCATCAATGTTATCGGTCGGCTCAAGGCGATAGGCATTGAAAGTATCGGTCTGGTGACAGGTCATGAGGAAGACAAGAAATCCGCCCGACGCCGTCGCTGATCAACAGCGGAAACACTAAGTAACGGTCTGTACCATGAAACTCGAACTTATTCTCTCATTCCTACTGCATCTGCTGATAATACTGACCACCGTAATCTCAGCGCCCTTCCAGCCAGCAAAAAAAGATTTTGGGGAAGTTATCAGAGTGTCGATCACAGCCCCCTCCGAGTTGCCTTCGTCCCAGCCCGAACCGCTACCACCGATCCCGGTCCCCTCACCGGTGTTCGATGAGCCACTCGATATACCGATAAGCGACCCCGCCGTCGCCAAGCCTGTCAAGGTCGAACAAAAAGAAAAGCCCAAAGAGAAAAAGACTGTCCGCCGCGCTCAGGGCGAAACAACCACCGAGCCGGAGCAGGTAGAAGTTCCCGGTACCGGTTCGGGCACACCGTTCGGGGGAGCAAAAATCGACAATGCGTCATTTGATTACCCGTACTGGTTTCGACAGGCGTTTAATAAATTGTCCCAATCATTCCGTAACCCCATCGCGTTTGATGGCACCCTCGTCTGCACCATTTACTTTCAGGTCATCAAGTCGGGTAGAGTAGTCGATGTGAGAGTTGAGGAATCTTCGGGCATCTTGGCTTTCGACGATGCCTGCCTGGCGGCGGTAGAACGTTCGGCGCCATTTCCGCCATTACCACGCGAGTTCACTGATGAAATCATCGGGATCACGGTCCCGTTCACCAATCGATAAGGATATGCCATGCCGAGATGGAAAGTTCTGCTTCTTTCACTGTTCCTGTTGACAACTGCGACCACTGCATCAGCTCAATGGGACGATGTCCGTAACGTTTACTTCGATACTATCGGCACCGCTTTTCGGGCAACCCCTATCGGCATTGACGAGATGAAATACGTCGGCAGCGAATACATCACGCGCAACGATTCGGTCCTCATGCGCTACACCACGGCGATAGTCCAGAACGATATTGATTTCCACGCCGACTTTGAGTTTATCCCAATCGACAGCTTCTACATGAAAACCTACGAGATCAAAGAACTCGACCGTCTCGGCTGGAGCCGCCTCGGTGCCGACTTGCTGGTCACGCTTGATGCTGAGTTTCCTGCTAAGAAACTGCGGATTCGCTGGCGTTTGTTTGATACCGCCCGCAACCGTCAGGAAGCCGCCGGCAAAGTTGAACGCAGCAAGGACGACTGGCGTTATCTCGGCCATGAGATTGCCAATGATATTGTCCGAACGCTTACCGGCGATGATGGCATCTTCCATTCAAAGATTTGTTTTGTACGGGAACGATCCGGTATCAAAGAGCTCTACATTGCCGACTACGATGGCGCCAACGAACGTAAACTGACCGAAACCGGAAGCATCAACCTCTCCCCCACTTTTTCACCCAACGGCGAGGAGATATTTTTCACCAGCTACCTTGATGGCGATCCACACCTCTATCGTGTCAATACGCGGAGCGGCAAGACCAGCAAAGCGGCCGGTTTTCCGGGCATTGTTGCCGCCCCGGCCGTCTCACCCGATGGTGACAAGATCGCCTGCGTCCTCTCCAAAGATGGTAACTCCGAAATCTATGTTCTCGACAAGAAGGGGCAGATCATCAAACGCCTGACCCGCCATCGCGCCATCGACTCTTCCCCGACCTGGTCACCCGACGGGCAGTACATAGCTTTCTCTTCCGACCGAAGCGGCTCACCACAAGTCTATATCATGGATTCCGATGGCCTGAACTTGCGCCGACTGACCTACCAGGGACGGTATAACGACTCGCCGATCTGGTCACAACACGGCGACCGGATCACTTTCGTCAGCCGCACTAAATATGGACGCTTTGACCTGGCCTCGATCCGGGTCGATGGCACCGACTACAGGGTGATGACCGAAGTTGGCCAGAATGAGAACCCGCATTTTTCGCCCGATGGTAAGCACATCATATTTTCGTCGAACCGTCTCGGCCCCAGAGATATCTTCACTATGGATGTTAACGGCCGCAACCAGCACCGCCTGACACGGAGCGGAGGCAACTCTAATCCGGTCTGGGGGCCGCTTGAGTAAAAAACCGCTGTGTGGCCAGTTGTTGGTCGAGGATAATATTGTCAACGCAGAAACTGAGATAATACAAAATGAACCATCCGCCCGATACTGAGAAAAGAACCACTATGTGGTTTTTTAGTTTGACGGATTGAAGACTGTCGGGTAGATTGATTCTACTATAATGTGAAATTCAGGACTTATTTAATCTGTTTGAAGGGATAGAAAAATGAGAAAACAGAATTTTTTGCTGCTGTTTGGTTTAATCGCACTGGCCCTCATGTTGGCCGCTGGATGCGGCGATCCGCCTACGCCGGTCGAAGAAGCGCCCCCGGTTGTTGTCGAACCGGAGCCGGAACCGGAACCACCACCGCCACCACCGCCACCACCACCGCCGAAACTGAAGGAAAGTCAGCTTCAGACCGTCTATTTCGACTTTGACAAGTTCGATCTCCGCGATGACACTAAAACCAGTCTCAGTGTCAATTACGAGTTGCTGAGTGAGTTTACCGATGCCATTATCAAGATCGAAGGTCACTGCGATGAGCGCGGCACGGTCGAGTACAACCTTTCACTTGGCGAGAAACGGGCCAAGGCTGTAATGGATTACCTGACCGGGCTCGGCATCAATGCTGCGCGGCTGTCGGTTATCAGTTACGGCAAGGAACGTCCGGTGGATACGGGCAGTAACGAAGATGCCTGGTCCAAAAACAGAAGGTGTGAATTCCGGATAATCTCGCAGTAACATTACGGGTATAAAGAGTATGATGACCCGCACGAAGATTGCCATAACCGCCACATCTGCTGTGGCGGTTATCTTTTTAGGCAGTATGATGACCGGATGCGTCCTGCCGCGACATATCGAGGAACTCAAAGTCGAGATTCGCGATGTAGAGACGCAAAACGAGCAGACGCAGGAGATGATTGCCCGACTCGACTCTGTTATTACCAACGGAGAAGAAGCCAACACCCGCCTGCGAAACGATATTTCCACAACTATCAGCCAGCTCCAGCGCCAGATTGATATTCTCCTTGAGAATTACAACGATCTGATGCAGAAGCTGGACGAGATCAGCCGCAGCCGCGGTATTATCAAATCCTCGCCCGGCTCGCAGACTCAAACTCAAACAAAGCAGGATGCCCCCCCGCTGGTTGTTCAACCGGAGCCGAGTATCGATTGCGGCATGGCGTACGACGATGCTTTCATTCTGGTGCGGCGCGGTGAGTATGAAACCGCTATTGATGGGTTCAATGCCTACCTGAAAGATTGTCAGGGGCATGAATCGGTCGAGAATGCGTATTACTGGATCGGTGAGTGTTATTACTCGATGGAGAAATACACCGAGGCGATATCGCAGTTTGATCTGCTGATAGGCCAGTTCCAGAACTCGCCCAATATCGCGCGCGCCCGGTACAAGCTGGGACGTTCGTATCAGGAGATGGGCCGAAAGGATCAGGCAAAAAGCACTTTCCAGAAGATTGTCGATGATCACCCCGGATCGTTCGAGGCCCAACAGGCGGCTGATCGTATCAAAGATCTGAAATGACCGCCCGAGTACCTAAGCTGCAAATAAGCACCCCGATCGAGCCCACCCGGCCCGGTCGGGGTTTTTACCAACTGGAAGAAGAGGCGCTTTATGTGCAGGTGGGACCGTTCGCGCGGGACCGACGGTTTTTCTCCTATCTCGAATCGGAGCACGTCCGGTTTGATATCGACCGCAAAGGCCGCCTGATATTTATCGAGATCGACCTGCCCCGCCGACGGTGGCACGTTGACACCGCTGTAGCCAAACCGAGAGTTGTGCAGCCGGCCGATATCCGCTGGCTTGATTTTAGGAAAAGAGTCGGCAACCCAAAAGTGCTGACCAACAAGTCGCGAACCGAACTAATGCTGATCTTCTCCGATTCCCCTTTTACTCACAATTTCCATCTGGCCGACTCGGTTATCGCTATGGTTACTGGCGAGAACCAACTTGCCGCGATCTGGGTTGGCGATATTACCGATGATCTGGCCGGTCTCGGCTTGGCGGCCTTCCGTAGAGATATGCGCCATACGTATGGGCTGTCGTTGTTGGAGTTGAGGGTTTGAGTGGGAAGACCCACTTGACCCACGCGCTGAGTGGGGTAGCTGGTTAAACGAAATGGGTTCGTTTTGTGATTTTTTGGGTTGGGAGTGGTGAGTTGGTAGTCTTTTTGGCGGCATCACCTGCCACATAGTGGCTTTTTCTCCGTTCTGCGGGTTCTCAGGGCGCGGCGGGGCGCCGGGGATTGTCTGAAAAGTGGTCTGGTTGGCGTATGGTTGTTTTTTGCTGGCGGCCATGTCGGGGGTGTCCTTTGCTTCAGTGGGCGATCACGTTATCAGGGGTGGTATGGTGTGGATTTTGTGGGCGGCAATGACGCTTTTTGAGGGGCAAAATTGTTTGTGGCAGGATCACAGGGATCCTGCCCATAAGCGCTAACTTTAGGTTGGATGTGGTCTCAGAGTTGGGCAGGAAGCACGTTTACGTTTTCTGGGAGTGTCGCATAAGTGGCGTCCGAGATTTACCAGGTTGACCATTATTGTTGCAATAGTCACTGTCCCTTTGATAGCGTTTTTGAGTGATCTACTCCACATGTCATGGAGTCGCCAATGGCTGACAGGGCGCTTTGGTGAGCCGAAATCCCCAGGGAAAAAAAGACAGGGCGTTACCACAAAGCTCATCTATCAGCAGGGCGCCCAGGATGTTGGCCAGCAAATAGGTCCGTACGATGTCATCGCTTTTAGCCCGAAGATTCAGATTTAGCAGACTCTTTATTCGTTTGAAAGCTAATTCGATTTGCCAGCGCAAACGGTACAATTCTAACACGTGCGCGGCGCTGATCTCCTTGGATGTCAGGTCGGTCAGCAAGTAAGTGTAGCGCGCTGCTCTCAGAGACCGGGGGTCGGGTTTGACAGTACCGTTCTTCTCGGCCTTGCGTCTGGCTTTGGCGATGGCCTGCTCGGCTGCGGCCCGACTTTTTTTTACCGCCACCAAACGCAGAGCAAAGCGACGCTTGCCGACTTGCAAGAAAACGGGCCAGTCACCAATCTCATGAGAGTCCAAGGTCTCCAGTAAGGACAAAGTGTCCAATCTCCTGCCTTTTGAAGTTTCCAACGGCATGGTCTGGTAGTGAATGCGAACGACCACATGAGCTCCCCCTGACAGGGCCGCCGCTACCTGCGGAGGCTTTCCATAACCGCGGTCAGCCAAAAGCACTTCCCCGTGCCCCTGGATGTGGCGCCGCAAGGATTCCCCCTCACTGGTCGGCGTCAACTCCACATCCGCAACCCGCATCCGAGCCAAGTCAAAACCCAAATGTATCCGATAGTCCTGGGCTTGTTGTCCCGGGGTAGTTACCACAGAACCATCCACCACCCGGACCTGTAGCGGTGGAACTTGACCAATCAGCCCCCGATGTGATAGCCATTGCACAATCAGATGACCCAGCCAATCCCCTGCCGAACGAAGCCGTTTGAGCACTGCCACGTTCGAAAGCTCGCCCAGACCGATGGTCGACGCCCAGGCTGCTACTTGCCGAAGAGACATGTCGCATACCCCATAGGCCAGACAAAGCCGCAACAAGTCCGAGGCACAACGAATCTCTCGAAAACGCTCAATAGCTAACTTAGAACGACACGAATCATCGAGGTCATCGGGCAACATACTCAACACATGAAGCCAATCATCCTCGTCTGTAAAACAGGTAGTTGTATCCATGCCTAAGCATAAAACATACACAACATAGATACAAGCCTTAAGTTAGCGCATATGGGATCCTGCCCTACTCAACTAATATTGCCAGGATGATATCATACATGATTAGCCCCTTTCTTCATTATCAGTCTCCAATTGCAGGTGTCTATATCAAGGTTGCCCGTCCGCCCGAAAGAAGAGGACTCAATAGGAAGCAATTGTTGTAGCAATACGAGCATCAGTGTATAGCCATTCCTGTAAAGCCAGAGACCAACGCAATTCATCAATGCCAAGCTCGTTTCTAAGCTCGTTACATTTTGTTATCTGTTGATCTAGAGGTAATTTGAGAAAGTCCCCGTATGTCATGATATATTTGGAAATGAGATATTGAAAATTCGCTGATGCATTAGCAAAAGCTATCGAAATCCTATTATATCCATATTCTGAGAGTTTGCTATAGGCAGGGTCTGCTGTCACCTTTTTATTGTAATCTAGTATTGCTTGGCAATACGCGAGTAGGGTATCTGCCTCTGCGTCGCTGGGATCTAACCGAACAGCCTCTTGGAGAGCTTTGCTCGCTTCTCCCCAGTGTTCCAGCGCTCCATAGGACGCCCCAAGATGCTTATATGCTTTGGAGAACTCAGGCTGTAGATCAATTGATTTCTGAAAAGCCGCAATTGCTCCCTTGTAGTCCTGTAGTTGATGACAAGCTTCGCCAATATAAAAGTATGCTCTTCCGGACTTGTCCGGTTTGAGATGTGCGGCTTGCGTGAATGATTCAATTACATCATTCCATTGCTGCAAGTTGATATAAGCAAGCCCCATATTGAAGTAGGCTTCAGGATTGTCAGGTTTCAAACGGATTGCTTGTTGATAGCATTTGATAGCTTCATTAAAACTGCGTTGCTTGAAATAGACGCCGCCAAGCTCATAGTGTGCTTCAGCAAGGTCAGGTTTAATTCGAATGGCTTCATGGAAGGCATCGATAGCTTCTTCGTAGCGTTCGAGCTCCTTAAGTTCCAGGCCCTTATGGATTTGCTTCTGTGCCCTCTGTTCACTGCTACAGCCGAAAAAGGTGAGAGTCAAGCAGAGCATCACAAAAAAGGTTCTCGTCTTCATATACTACCTTCCCTCAGAGACCAAGTAACCATCCGCGATCGTATCGACCCGGTGTTCTATGCCGCGCTGGGTTTTAACGACGGCGCTCAGCCGCACGAGGTACGAGCGTCCGCTGCAGCGGCGGGTTAGGCGGCCTACTCATAAGATAGGGTGACCGCCTTCTATATCAGCAGCCCATCTTTTCGGGAACGATCGGCCATCTGACTGTGGTACTGTTGAATGAAAAGCCCAAGCACTCCTTCAAGGGCCTTACTGTATTTGCTGACTTCATAACACTCCTCAAAGGTTTTGTGACCTTGCCGTGGTATCTGATAGTTCCCAGGGTACATTTGCAGAAAAACCCTGTCAAACCCCAAACGGTTTGCCCAGCCATAATGAAGGATGAATTTCAAAATTGCTCGCCCTTGACCTTGAAAAACCTTGCCCGAATCTGCTGTGTTGTCTGGGTCGAGCAGTTGCCGGCGGTAGAGATCTTTCGCCTCACCGAAATAGATCACGCAATCCCGCGTGAATATCGAGTAGAGCCCAACGACTCGTGGAGGTTTTTGTTCAAAGCCCTTGCTATCAGTCAATCGGAAGTAGTTTCCATTGTCTGTTATTATCAACTGAAAGACTGGGCAGCCTGCGATCATCTCAGCTAAGTCAAGCCGGATGTCAGCCAACAGCTCAGGCATCGCTTTCCCGATATGCTGAGCCAATAATTCTTCAAGTTTCCATTTCGCATTAAAAGCCATGCTACCTCCGAGAAACTGTTTCAAATTTGTCGTCGCTCTCCATGCGATTGTTTGCCCATTACATCGCGACAATGGCAGCTTTTGTGTCCAAGAAATCGGAATCGTTGGATATCCCTATTATCGCCTCAATCTACTTATCGGAATTAACAAGCTCAGCAAAATGGAAAAGGTAGCATTTGTGCAACAACTGAACAGGTTGCCTATTCCGATGAATCCGCCAGTCTATTACGAGGCAAGGCACCAGTCTTTAAGGCTGATTTGTCGGCGAGCACAGAGCAACGGAATCACAAATTATTTAATACCCCCTGTTAGTCCTTTTGAAAATGGCAATCTCAAAGTTTTTGACCACGCGAGTTTGAGCCGATTCCCGACGGC
>DAOWIM010000269.1 GCA_030640905.1 bacterium | reverse complement strand
GTCTTGCAGGTAGACCCAAGTTATATGCCCATAGGCCGTAACGCAAGAAGCTTTTTCCACAGGCAGGCTAGGCCTGTTTTACTTAGATTGGGACATGAGTTACCAATTCGAACCTCTGTTTATTGCAACTAAAACCAGTGTGCTGGCTTGTTGGCAGACAAAGCCTGTTTTGCTTGGTGTGGGACAGAAGCCTTGAACTAACTCTCCTGTCGATTGGAACTAAGACCAACTTGTTGGTTAAAGCGGGTTGGCCCGTTAGAAGTGGCGGCGTTCGTCGGTGGTGTCTTCAGGGACGATATCTTCGGTCTTCATCTGGTTGGAGATATAGAGTCCGGTCGATGGATGCAAATGGCAGGTTGTGGTCGGTTGGTTGTCCTCTGAAAAAATCTCGTTGCGGACATCCAGACATCGGTCGGTAGCAAGCTCGCCCGACTCCAGGCAGACATCGTGATGGACAATCCCATCGGGCTCGGCAAAATCTTCCACCGGAAGCGAATCATGAGCGGCGATCATGAACTCGGTCCAGACCGGTACACCATTTTTCGCACCATCCTGATTTTTCCCCAGCGATGTTTTGTCCTCAAAAGCAACCCAGCATCCGGCAGTGATCTGAGAAGTGTAACCGCAAAACCAGTTCTCGGTAAAGTTGTCGGTCGTGCCAGTCTTGCCACCAGCTGGATGCCTGAAACCCATCCAACGAGCGCGGCGTCCGGTTCCGCGGTCAACCACCGATTGCATCATGCTGACCATGATATAGGCCGTCTCGGCCGAGAGAACTTCTTCCTTCTGGATCGCCATGTTGTTTTTCAGTACGCCGCCGTAACGATCAACGATTCGGTGGATCATTCGGTAAGGAATGTGAATACCTTGATTGGGATAGATCGAAAACGCCGAAACCATCTCGATCAATATTGTTTCACCAGAGCCAATCGCCAGCGACGGTACTGCCGGCAGGGGAGTAGTAATGCCCATTCGGCGAGCGTAAAAAATTGCCTGCTCAGGTTTGATCTGGAGAAGGAGGCGAACCGCGATAAGGTTTCGCGACATCCTGAGACCGTCGCGCAGAGTTATCGGACCCTTGAACTTATCATCGAAATTGTGTGGTCGCCACTGAGCGGCTCCGGGGATATCCAGCACTATCGGGTTGTCATCAACTATGTCGGTCGTGCGGAAGCCGTTATCGATTGCGGCCGTATAGATGAACGGTTTGAAACATGATCCCGGCTGACGGGCCGCCTGCGTGGCGCGATTGAACTCTGTCTCCTCAAACGATCTTCCCCCCACCATTGCGAGGACATCGCCGTTGGCATTATCCAGAGCAACGAAAGCTCCCTGCACTTTCTTGTAGACTCTGATCGAATCGCCGAATTCATCGAGAGTGTCGGGGAGGATTTCGGTGTAGTGCCGGTTGGTGATACTGTAACGTCTCTCTGTGCGGGCCCGGAGCGAGTCGATTTTCTTAAAGAGGGCCGCTTCGGCTGCCTGCTGCAAGTCAACATCGAGCGACGTAAAGACTTTCAAACCACCCGAGTAGAGCGCCTTCTCTCCATAGGTGCGATATAGGTGCTGGCGAATAGATTCCGTAAAATATGGTGCGACGCCAAGTTCTTCTTCGGGGGGAGCTATCTCCAGTGGCTGAACCTTGAGCGAATCGTAAACAAACTGAGAAATGCCGCCATACTGAAAATAGGAATAGAGAACGCGGTTGCGTGCCATCACGGCCTTGTCAGGATTGTTGAGAGGGGAGTTAATGTTCGGTCCCTTGAGCACACCGATCAGAATGGCACAGTCATTGAGGTTCAATTCCGAAACCGACTTGGAGTAGAACAGGTGAGAGGCCGCAGCGATACCATAAGCGCCGCGACTAAAATAGTACTGGTTGAGGTACATTTCGATAATTTCTTCTTTCGAATATGTCCTCTCCAGTTTGATCGCAGTCAGCGCTTCCTTGATCTTGCGTTCCAGCGTCTTGCGTCGCGTCAGAAACAACATCCGCGATAGCTGCTGGGTGATAGTCGAAGCTCCAGCTTTGATTTCCCAATTGAGTACGTTGCCCAGCGCGACCACCGCGACACGTCTCATATTCAATCCCCAGTGATCGAAGAACT
>DAOWIM010000326.1 GCA_030640905.1 bacterium | reverse complement strand
TAAATAAAAAGTACCGGGGGGCAGATTTGAACTGCCGACCCCCTGTTCCACAGACAGGTGCTCTAACCAACTGAGCTACCCCGGCAATTTCCCGGATAAAGTACCAAATCCGACCACCTTGTCAAGGCCTTATATCTATCGGTTGGTAATGGTCGACAATCACTATCGTTATTGCGCAGCAATATAGGCCACACCATTGAACGTAAGAATGAAGTCATAACTTCGCTGAGTACAACCGGATGTAGCCACAAAAGCTGTGGCAACTATTGACAACAACAAGGCTTAGTCTAATCATTTAGCCTGCAACAATTTACTATTGACAAATAAAACAATCGGGTTATATTAATATGAGTCGATATACTGTACATACCGCAGTCAACAATATGACGTGAGTGCGGGTAATCCTATTCCCTTTGTTTGAAATGAAGAGGTACAATTTGTTGCGAAGCTTACTATCCTCCTGTCTGGCCGTTATCCTGATGGCTTGTACCATCTTGATGGCTTCCGCCATGTTTATGGCTCCTTCGGTTACCGCTGATGCGGACTATGCAGTCAAACTGGCTAAGAGAGAATTTATCCCGGTGAAACTCGCAAATCCTGTTGCGAAATCTGCAGCACTGGCTGACCGTCATATTCTTATCCAATTTGACGGACCGATTGACCAGGCTGGTCGGGATCAGATGACTGAAGCAGGCATTGAGATTCTTGAGTACGTCCCGAATTTTGCCTATACGGCCAGACTGGCGGGCTCGATTGACCAATCCGATCTCGATTACTACGGAATCCGTTGGTTTGATGCTCTGGAACCATCTGACAAAATTGCTCCCTTGCTGAATGATATCGGTATCGGTGACTGGGCACGTCGCAACGGTGGACGGGCTCAGTTTAGTATCATTTTGCACCAGGACGAGAACCCAGATCTCTGGGCGGATGAATTCGCGCAGAACTGGGGCGCCCAGATTATTGGAGTTGATCCGATTGGCAACAGTGTCGACCTGATTCTACCCGAGATGGCCTATTACCGGGCGGCTGAACTCGACGCCGTGATGTGGGTCAAGCAAGTCAATCCTCCTCAGATGATTGATAACAATATCTCGCGGCAATGTACCGGCGCAGAAACTCTTCAGCAGGCTCCCTACAGTCTTGACGGCAGCGGTATGGTTATCTCTGAATGGGACGGCGGTCATGCCGAACTGTCTCATCCCGATATGATCGGACGGGTTTTTCATGCCGATGCAGCCAGCGACCACTACCACGCAACGCACGTTGCCGGTACAGTTATGGGCAACGGCGCAGCATCAGGTGGAACCTACCGCGGAATGGCTCCCGCCGCCACTCTTTTCTCCTGGCTCTGGTGGAGCAGTTCTTCGGAATTGTTCGGTGAGTACTCCACAGCTATCAATGGTTTCGGTGCTGAGATTGCAACCAACTCTTGGGGAATTGGTGTCGGTGATCCGGCCACCGAGGCTACCTGCGACGCCATACTGGGAACTTACATGACCGAAAACAAGACAATCGACAATGTTGTTCGCGGAAGTACCGGCAAACCTATCGTAATATGCTGGTCGGCTGGTAATCAGCGAGGTTCGGCTACTAAGTACTGTGGTTCGATAGGCTGGACCTGGAATACGATCGGTGCCTACTCAACATCGAAAAATATCATCACCGTTGGCAATATCGATGGATCGACCTATGCTATGGACTACGGTTCATCCTGGGGACCGTGCGACGATGGACGGATCAAGCCTGATGTAGTCGGTCCGGGTGTTGGCGTAACCAGTTGTGATGTCGGCGGCGGATACGCTACTCTCAGTGGAACATCAATGTCTACGCCCGCCGTTGCAGGAACCGCTGCTTTGCTACTGCAACAGGGGCACGCCAGTCGTCCGGGGCACACTTTCCTGTCCTCGACCATCAAAGGCATATTGATAAATACAGCGATTGATCGCCCCCCCACCGGTCCTGACTATATGTATGGATACGGCAGACTCGGTGGCGTGGCCGCCGTTGAGAAAATCATGGGCGGTGATTCCTCCTACATTGAATCGGAGATCTCAAGCGGAGAGGTTCATTTGTATGACCTCACCGTACCATCCGGAGAGGATCTCCGAGTCACGCTGGTCTGGG
>DAOWIM010000095.1 GCA_030640905.1 bacterium | reverse complement strand
GTAGATGAGTATAAAGACGCTATAGTGGTTCAGCAGGAGCGCTATCAAACCGGCCGCGCCTTCCTTGAGGAGAAGCGATCATCGTTGCTGAACAATCGGCTGCTGCCATCGGCGTTGTGGTATGAGACAGTAAGAGATCATCTGGCATCGGTTACCGACCCAGACGATCTATCCACTATGCGCGACAGTTTGATTGAGGCCGACTCGGCACAGGCACCCGTTATTCATACTATGTACCAGTTGGCCAATCTGGAATTGGATCATGTGTTAACTCTGGAAAAATTGCAGAGTAGAACGGCCAGTCGTATGCTTCGACAATCGTATTTTGCCGGAATGGGCCGAGCGGTTGAACCTGCTTTTGCCCCCCTGGGTTGGGATTGGAAAATCACTATGGCGATGCTGGCATCGTTTCCAGCCAGGGAAGTAGTGATTGCAACCATGGGGACAATTTTTAATATGGGTGGCGATAGCGATACGGAGGCATCGTTGATGACCATGATACAGCAGGCAAAATGGGATGGCGGTCCAAAAAAAGGTCAACCGCTCTTTACACCGGCGGTAGCATTGTCGGTGATGGTGTTCTTTGCGCTTTGCTGTCAGTGTGGAGCGACTCTGGTGACGATTCGTCAGGAAACAGCCCAGTGGCGGTATGCAGTATTTGTGTTTACCTATATGACGATTCTGGCCTATGTCGGAGCGTTGGGCGTCTATCAATTGTTCACCCGAATGGGATGGTGAGGATACTTATGTGGCAGGAGATAACAATAGGGTTGATCATCGCAGTAGCGATATTATATCTCGTATTCTGGTTTATTCGCAGGCGGGGATCCCGGCCTGCTTGTTCCCAATGCCCAATTGCGCGGACGCTTCAGGAACGTGACCGAAATACTGATACTCATTAGCCCGATAATTTGCTTGCTTTCCGGTCTATATTGATTTTCTAACTTACTATGCTGCCGTCAACCCCGATACTGCTCGGTCAATATCGTCCCCTTGACTCATACCTGCACCGTCTGGATGCAAGGGCCAAGATGGCACCAGTTATGTTGGTGCTGGTTCTTGCCCTGCTGACACACTCTTTTCTGTATTACCTGGCGATTCTGGCGGCCCTGCTGGTGTCGCTGCTTCTGGCGCGGGTAGGCGTTGCTGCTATTGTTCGTAATTTAAGACCACTGGTTATTTTGCTTTTTGTCACGGCGTTGTATCATCTGGTTTTCTCCGGTGAGGGGAGCGATGTGGCAGTCGATTTGTTTGGTTGGAAAATATATTCGGGCGGTGTTCAACTGGCTGGGTTCTACTCGCTGAGGCTGGTGCTTTTTATATCCACCGCGTTTCTAATAACACTGACCAGTTCGCCTTCAGAGTTGGCTGAGGCGATCACGAAGGTTCTTCGACCGTTGAAAAAGTTGCGGGTGCCGATTGATGATCTCTCGTTGATTCTGTTTATCGCTATCAGATTCATTCCGGTTCTATACGAAGAGTTTGTGGCTATCCGTAACGCTCAGATCATTCGGGGAGTTGATTTTTCCGGGTCGGTGATCAATCGAATCAGGAAAACATCGTGTATCATTATTCCGGTCTTCGTTTCCGCTATCGGGCGGGCTGATGATATCGCGATGGCTATCGAAGCTCGCGGCTACGGTCGGTCGGCGGATCGTACAACATATTCGTATTCCCGTTTTGGAACTGCCGAGATTCTCTTCGTTACGGTGGCGGCGGCGTTTGTTTCTCTTGTTTTTGTAGTTACGTTTTGATCTATGGCTGAGAAAAATATCAAACTGACTCTTCAGTACGAAGGCACCGAATACGCCGGGTGGCAGGTGCAACCGGAACAACGAACGATCCAGGGCGAGTTACAGGCCGCAATTGAGAAAGTGTGCGGGCAAAAAATCAGCGTGATGGGAGCGGGGCGGACCGATGCCGGCGT
The DNA here is from genome assembly GCA_030640905.1 of bacterium. GTDB lineage: Bacteria > Zixibacteria > MSB-5A5 > GN15 > FEB-12 > DAOUUR01. The sequence continues at coordinate 896 of DAOWIM010000095.1, read as the reverse complement.
TCATGCGCTCGGACAGGTGGCCAATTTTCGGATCGACCACCGGTTGGAACCGGGGACCTACCAGAAAGCGCTCAATTTTTATCTACCCGCTGATATCAGGATAATCGAATCACAGGAGGTGCCTGCGGAGTTTCACGCCCGCAGGAGTGCGACTTGGAAACGGTATCGTTATCTGATAAGCGCGGAGAAATCTGCGTTGTACTATCGGTTGCGGTGGGAACGGCAGAGGGAGATTTCGCTTGAGAAGCTTCGGGCGGCGGCTTCGGTAATCGAAGGTGAGCATGATTTTTCACGATTCTGTGTCGTCTCTTCGTTGAAGGAGGACAACCGCTGCTTCATCCATTCGGCCAGATGGCGACAGGTCGGCCCTCTTCTGGTTTTTGAGATTCGCGGCAACCGGTTCCTGCACAACATGGTACGCGTGCTGGTCGGGGCGATGGCCAATCTGGCTGGGACTAATCCTGATAACAATAAGCAGAACTTGACTTTAGAGGCGTTTCGGGATATTATAGAAACGCCCACGGAGGACCGCGTGGGATTCACGGCGCCGCCTCAGGGATTGTACCTTGTGTCGGTTAATTACAACGAAGGGATCGCCAAATGAAGTTCTTTATCGATACCGCCAATCTTGAAGAAATCAAATCAGCCGCTGCGATGGGTGTTCTCGACGGCGTCACAACTAACCCGTCGCTGGCCTCCAAAGAAACGGCTCCATACGATCAACTGCTCGCGGAGATTTGCAAAGTCGTATCCGGTCCGGTTTCCGCTGAGGTGCTGGCGGTTGAGCACGACGGTATGATCAGGTTCGACTGGCACTTCAACCCAGTGAACCTGTTCTCAGGGCCGAACGAAACCATCGAGGTGAGCGTTCAGTTCGACCTCGGGCTGTACGAGCC
>DAOWIM010000231.1 GCA_030640905.1 bacterium | reverse complement strand
GTAGATAAAGAGGAATATTCCATAGGCTGCTATCAGCAGCAGCCCTTTCCGGAGCAGTTCCATCAGATAATCAAGACGGGCTTTCTCGAAATAATTTCCGAAGACAATGACAAATATCCATGGCATCGCCACCGCGGAAACCAGGATCGACATTGCGAAACCGAGCGACACAAAGCCGTAGAAAACGAGGACAAAAATAACAAACGCCTGAAAAGGAATCGAGGCAGCTATCACCAGCCACCGTTTTCGTGTGGTGGAAAAACCGTGCGACAGATTAACTACAGCCAGGAAGGCAGCAGTGACAAAGAGGAGCAGATAGCCCCACGTTATCGGAATACCCGCAACCTTGAAACCACCTTTGGGGAAAACGACCAGAAATGCGATCAGCAGAAATACCAGGACCGTCTCAAACCTACCGCGTACGTGCGAGACGATTTGCTCAGACATGATCGGAATCCTCCTGCCAAATCAGATCGGCTCGACCCAGATCGGTTCGATCCAGATCGGCTCGATCTTCCTCAGCACTTTTCCAGAGACTCCACTGGCGATAAGGCATCCGTTCCTTCCATCCCTCCGTCTGTGGCCACGCTACCGCCGCCACTGATCTAAGTCAACTACAATTGAACGTTGCACGATGTGACCGACGCCCACGGTGATCATCTGTCCCTTGACCAGACCTAACCGATCATTTCCCACGTCACCGGCGTACCACGTTTCAGATCAGTCTTGACCCGTTTGCCCATCAGGCGATCGTAGTACCTGGGATGCAGACCACTTCCCGGTCGGATAGCACGAAGGTTCTTCTCGGTAAAAGGCTCCCCTGCTTTCATATCCTCGGCCACATAAAGAGAGCGACGCACCTTACGAGAACCAGCTTCTTTCTCGGTCACGCCATAGCTGATCTCTCCCAATGACTGCCAGGCCCGTTCGGTCTCGATAACCAAGGCTTTCATCTCAGCCGGTTCCAGCGAAAAAGCGGAGTCAACTCCACCGTCGGCCCGTGATAACGTGAAGTGTTTTTCGACAACTGTCGCGCCCAGCGCCACCGCCGCTGCCGCCACCCCGATACCCATCGAATGATCAGAGAGGCCAACCTGAACGTCGAACATGTCCCGAAGATGCGGAATCGTCCGTATGTTGGTTGACTCCGGTGTCGAGGGATAGCTGGAAGTACACTTCAGCAGGACGATATTGTCATTGCCGGCATCACGCATCGTTTCTACCGCTTCGCTCAGTTCAGCTATGGTCGCCATCCCGGTTGACATGATGATCGGCTTACCGGTGGCCGCTACTTTTCGGATGAGCGGTATGTCGATATTTTCAAACGAAGCAATCTTGTACAGCGGTACATCGAGGTCCTCCAGGAAATCAACCGAGGTCGCATCAAACGGCGTGCTGAATCCGATCATGCCAAGCTCGCGGCATCGATCGAAAATCGGCTTGTGCCAATCCCACGGCGTGTGTGCCTCTTGGTAAAGATCGTAGAGAGAGCGCCCGTTCCAGAGTGAATTCGGATCGTCGATAACAAACTCACCCTCGTTGATATCAAGCGTCATTGTCTCAGCCGTATAGGTCTGCAGTTTCAAGGCATGTGCCCCGGTCGCTGCGGCTGCTTCGACAATCTTCAGAGCACGCTCCAGCGACTGGTTATGATTACCCGACATCTCCGCAATCACAAACGGTGGGTAGTCAATTCCGACCGCACGACCAGCTATAGTCACATTATGCACCACACCGCACTCCTTGTCGCACAGGCGCATACGCGCTTCTCCTAACGTTACACATTATGCTATCGACTCCCGCATTTTTTGTTTCATTTGTGCTGCAACCTTAGTGCATCCCTGACCATCGACCAACTCCATGGCACGGTGACTCATCGTTTTGACTACTTCAGGCGCTGTCATCAGACGGCGAATCGATCCGGCAATCTGCTCGGGTGTTACCTCCCTGGCCAACCCAAGACAAAGTGCAAACCCCGCTTCCTGTGCAAACTGTGCTAATTCGGTTTGATTATCAGCTACGCTGACCAGGAGCGTCGGCAATCCCACAGAGCACCGCTCCCAGGTAGTTGTACCCGCCGCGCCGATAGCAAGATCAGCGGTGGCCATCAACTCGGCAACATTGTCCACGCCCTGATAACACTCGATTCGATCTGAACGGTGACACATTTCAATTATCGCCGAAGCATTGGGGTTGGAACGACCGACAATCACATCGGCAGAGAGATCGCTCAGCCCAAGAACCGCTTCAACCGCCTTGCTGGTATGATTGAATGGATCGGCCCCGCCCATGAAAATCAGAATCCGCTGAATGGAACCATCGCGCTTGAGCATCTTCTCTCTGACCTGCGCAAATTGTGGCCGCAACATCGCATAGTTCGGTCCCAGCAAAAGTTCGCAGGTTCCGGCTACCAGACCGTTATAGCGCGTCTCCGATTTGGGATGCAGGTTTTGATCAAGTAGCATGTCGCAATCGTGCGGACGATTAGCCAGGTCATCAATCACCATGATCGCGCCAACCTGCGGGCGCAAGAATTCTTCCCAGTCTTTCCCGAGTCCGTAATGGTCAACTACAAGCCAACCGGTTTCGCCCGTCTCCGATCTCAAGCTCGCTGCGGTCTGCTCAGCATCTTCTCGCCACGGTACAGCCAGCCATCGTGCGTACTCATCTGCGAACTGATCGGAGAACTGCTGTCCCGGTTTTGGTAATCGAAAGCACATGAACTGTTTGTTGCCGATAATCTCACAGAGGTGGCCGTCAAATTCGCGACTGACAAACGCCACCGAAGCACCGTCGGCTCTCAGTTGTTCTGCCAGGGTCAGGCATCGCATGACGTGTCCGGTACCGATTTCAATCGAAGCGTCACATCGAATAACGACCCGCATAATTGATCCTCAGGCCAATCGTTTGAATCCGGCCACGGCCGGAGAACCGAGCAGGTTGGAGGCGACCTCTCCCCTGCCGCGAAGATCCGTAATCTCTGCAAACGTGCGCTTGACGGCTGCAAGATACTGCTCAACGTGTTCGTTGGTGTGGGGAGCCATCGAATAGAACGACGTTGAAGCAAGGAATCCTTCGGCCAGCATCATCTGCACAAAAAGCGCCTTAACCTCCATTGCGTCGTTACCCTCAAACGAGAAATGACTCAGCGGCGGAATACCACCAATGTTGATCGCCAGCCCGGTCTGGTCGGCCACCCGACGCCACCCGGCCTGCACTTTCTCTCCAATGCTCATCAGATGTGGACCGGCGTCAATCTGCTGGTGTTTGTTGATCGTTGCAATGGCCGCACTCGGACCGATACGCTCGGTCCAGTAGGTGCTGCTGATGAACGTTGTCTGAGCTGCTTCCATCACTTCGCTTCGCCCAACAATAGCGGCAATCGGGTAACCGTTTCCGAGCGCTTTGGAGAAAACGGCAATATCGGGTTCAACCTCGAACATCAGATGAGCGCCACCGGTATTCATCCGAAGAGCGGCGGAGATTTCATCTATAACAGAAACCGCCCCGCACTGCCTGGCCATGTCAATCACTCTATTGAGAAAGCCGTCGCGTGGCTGCTCGCCGCGAATCGGCTCCATG
>DAOWIM010000019.1 GCA_030640905.1 bacterium | reverse complement strand
GTAAGGCTCGAATATCTTGTCAATATCCTCAGCGGCAATCCCGGTGCCGGTGTCGCGTACACTCAAGAGCACGTAGTCGCCGTCTTTGACCTTCTCGTATCCACCGAGAAGAGCGTTGAGATGCCGCTGCGTAGTCTGCACAGTCAACTCGCCACCATCAGGCATGGCATCAAAAGCATTGACGATGAGATTCATCACAACCTTACCGAGATGGGCCGTTGAACCGAGCATCATCTGAGTATCACTCTCAAGACTTATCTTCAACTGGACATCCGGGTGGAGATGGCGCAACCTGATAAGCGATGGTGAGTCGAGGTATCCTTCGATTACTTCGTTAAGATAGATTGGCTCCATTTCATACCGACCGCGACGAGCGAGGGTCAGCAAATCCTGAACCACCTCCGCCGCTGAGTGTGCGGCCCCGGCGATACGTAGAAGCTGTGTTCGGACCGGACTGTCGTCGGGCAACTTGGAGAGGATCAACTCAGGATAGCCGACCAGCGGCCCAAGCATGTTATTGAGATCGTGCGCCACACCTCCGGCTAAGATACCGAGCGATTCCATTCTCTGCGCTCGCTCCAATTGGCTTTGCAGATCAAGTCGTTTTTGTTCGTTGTTGACTCGGTCGGTGATATCGCGGAAACTCCAGACACGACCCGCCGCTTCACTCTCCCGAATGAGTGGACAGGAGAAGCGCTCAAAGACGCGGCCGTCCTTGAAATTGAGAATATCGAAGCTCTCGTCGGTTGAATGGTACAACGCTTTCACCTTTTCAAGGAACGCCACCGGATCGATCAATTGTTCGAGAACATGGGCAATCAGTTTGTCGTCATCGCGAGTTTCAAGCAGTGCCTTTGGGATGTGCCACAGTTCGGCAAACCGCGCGTTGGCATGGGTAGCGACACCTTCATCATTGACAACAAGTATTCCATCAGCGGTGGACTCAAGCGTCGCACGCAGCCGCTCAGCACTTTCTCTCTGAGCCAACTCAGCGTGATTTTTCTCGCCCAGTTCCTTCTCTAATTCTAATGTTCTCTGTTGAACCTGATCTTCAAGGTGATCACGCGATTCTTCCAGCTCTGCAAAGGCCTCCTTTAGTCTCTCCTGCATATGATTAAAAGCTTTTCCCAGAGCGGCAAAATCTTTATGGAGCACCGGCTTTTCTATTGACGAAACCATGTCACCGGTACTGATACGATTGGAAGCCTGCTCGAATACCTTGATCGGGCGAACGATTCTATTTGAGATCGCCAGGCCCACAACAACCACCAGCAGCAGAACCAGTACAGTAAACCCAACTACCAGTTTGATACTGGAAGCTATACGGTCCGCCACCGGCTCCTCAGATAACGCCAGCCACAGGTCGCCAACTCTCTTACCGCGAAACTGGATTGCTTTAGTGACCACACAGTAACCATCAACGTGAGTTACTATCAGAGTGTCAGCACTCGAATGGAATTCCACCAGCGAAGGAGGAATGCCCTCGTGAAGTTCTCTCAGCACATTGTTGTCATCGCTATCACAGATACAGATTCCAGCTATCTTGCTGTTACTGGTTGCTCTTTGAACTATGTCAGCGATGAAGAGGCTATCCTGAAATTCCATGCCGGGGGCGACTCCTTCACCCATCAGCGTGCATAGGATAGTCGCTTCCTCCTCAAGACTATTTGTCAATTGGCCCCGCAACTGGACTATCATTAGCGTCGCAAGCGACACCAGCGATATTACAACCAGGACTATGACCAGTATGAGAATCTGACTTCGGATAGATAGCGACGAAAACATTTTCACGTTACTCTACCTTAATAGTACACATCGTGAGCACCGGAACTCTACCCCGGGAAAGCTCTTCCCAGTTGTCCTCAGAGAAGTCTGGAAATACCATCCCCTTGGCCTTGACATTCCCGGAGCCGGGATTGCCCTTCTATATATTATCGACTCAAGCCGGGGAACCGTTAGCTATCAAGGGTCTTCCCGCTAAATCATAGCGAGTTATGCCAATTGGCGTACTACCACCAGTTCGTTCTCTGAAAGACCTGAGAGGATGGCGATATTATCATCGTCTCCCACCGCTTCTCTGGGCCCCGTTTTGGGTTGCAGGCCAATCCCAAAGAGCACGCTTTTTGTCTCTTGCCATTCTCCTGCCAATGGACTTACTATTGACCCATGGATGCTCTGGAACTTCTTCATAAATGTTACCTCTGCAGGGACCTTGACCAGAAGGAACTGGAAGCGCTTGAGGAGATTGTCGCCATTCGGAAAATCAACAAGGGAGAAGTGCTATTTTTCCAAGGTGATCCGGCTACCGGTTTCTATTTGCTCCTGAGCGGATCTGTTCGCGTGTACAAGGCATCGCCTGAAGGCAAAGAGTATACCCTTCACCATATTAAGTCCGGTCAGATGTTTGCCGAGGCGGCTGTGTTTGAAGGGAAGACTTTTCCTGCCAATGCCGTGGCTACAGTTGAATCTATGGTCGCGTTTTTTCCCAAGGAGCGGTTTGTCAGGTTAATCGGAGATTCCCCTCAGATGTCGCTGAAAATGATCGCTGCCCTCTCGGGTTTTGTACGCGAGTTCAACCAGCAGATTGAGGACCTCTCGCTACGGGAAGTCCCAGCCCGCCTGGCTTCTCATTTGTTGAGAAAAGCCGAACAGATCAACTCCAACCAGTTTATTCTCGATATTTCCAAGACCGAACTGGCCCGCTCGCTGGGGACAATCAGTGAGACATTGTCTCGAAATCTCAAGAAACTGCGCGATTTGGGAATAGTCGAGGTCGATGGAAAGAATATCACCATTCTTAATCCTGAACGTTTGCAAGCCGTTGCTGATGGTGAGAAAATCTGACGCATTTGACCTAAATCAAGGCCCGGCACAGTCCATGTTCCGATCTTCAGATGGAGAATAACCAATAACGCCTCAGCTATGAGAGGGCAAAGGTTTTATGTCTATCAGGAAAATCATCGAGATCAATGAAGAAAAATGTGACGGTTGCGGAGACTGTATAATGGCCTGTGCCGAGGGCGCGATTCAAATGATCGACGGCAAAGCCAAGGTCATCAATGATTCCTACTGTGACGGACTGGGTGCCTGTCTTGGCGAATGTCCACAGGGTGCGATTACAATAATTGAACGAGAAGCGACGGCATTCGACCAGGCAGCGGTTCAGAAGCATCTGTCACAACTGAAACGAACATTGCTGCCAGTTCACCCGGTCGGTGGTGGTTGCCCCGGCTCGGCGATGCAGCAGATTGACAAAAAGGACACCGCGGTCACTCACGCTGGGTTACGCCCTGCGGTTGCCTCACAACTTGGCCATTGGCCGGTCCAATTGATGCTTATCCCACCCCACGCGCCATTTCTGGCCAATGCTGATATTCTCATCTGTGTCGATTGTGTGCCATTCGTGCTTCCCGATTTCCACTCTCGGTATTTGGCAGGACGAGCGGTGCTGGTTGGCTGCCCCAAGCTTGATGATCTGAATCACTACGCTGAAAAGATTAAGGCAATATTTGCAGAGGCGTCCCCACGCTCAATCATGGTTCTTAAGATGGAAGTCCCATGCTGCAGCGGCATCGCGCAGGTGGTTCTCCAGGCCCGCAACGAAGTAGTGCCCGATATTCCGATCGAAGTACTAACGATTGGCATTCGTGGTGAAATTAAATGCGAGCCGGTACGGATACGATAAACTGAATGCAAAAGACCACCTTCAATACAGACCGGAAAGACCGAACAGCCTGCAACGAACTGGACAAGAAGCAGGTTGCGCCCAACTTGCGTCTGTGGGTGCAGGCCGCGTTTACAGCCCTGTGTGTCTGGGTCGGAGTCGAGTTCTATTTCTTCACAAAGTTCCTGGAAACAGGTGGTGCCACCGGCTCATCGTATCGTCCACCCGGCGTCGAAGGGTTTCTCCCGATCAGTTCGCTAATGAGTCACTATTTCTTCCTTCTCACTGGCGAAATCCACCCGGCCCACCCGGCCGGACTGTTTATCCTGCTGGCTATCCTGGCCGTTTCATTGCTCGTTGGGAAATCATTCTGTTCATGGTTATGTCCGGTTGGTCTTCTCTCGGAAATCCTGGGCGATCTGGGCGACAAGCTCTTCAGACGCCGGATCAAACTCCCCCGCTGGCTCGACTATCCGCTCCGAAGCATGAAGTACCTGATACTGGGGTTCTTCGTCTATTCGATATTCTTCCTGATGACTGCCGCTTCCCTGCGGATTTTTCTGGATAGTCCGTACAATGTTGTAGCTGACATCAAGATGTACTATTTCTTTGCCGACATCAGCCAGTTCTCGCTGGTTGTAGTATCGGTTCTTTTCTTTCTATCAATTCCGATCCGCAACTTCTGGTGTCGCTACCTCTGTCCCTACGGCGCCCTCCTCGGGATTCTATCGCTGCTGAGCCTCACCAAGATCAGGCGCAACATGGCCGAGTGCACCAACTGTGGCGAGTGCACACAAGTCTGTCCATCGTTTATTTCTGTTGACCGTTGCAAGACGGTTCGCTCCGATGAATGTACTTCCTGCCTCAAATGTATCGATTCGTGCGCGGTTACCGGAGCCTTGAAGCTTGAGCCGATCAAGACAAAGCGGACGGTTAACAAGAAAACTGTAGCGCTGGTGGTAGTTGGGGTTTTCGTATTGATAACCGGTATCGGCATGGTCACGGGCAACTGGCAGAACAGTATTACAATCGATGAGTACCTGCGTCACAAGGAGAATCAGTATGAGTACGGGCATCCAATCAGTACGACGGATATCTCCGAGATGAATAGCGAGGCCGACAAAAAATAAAATTGACAGCATTGATCCAAGCACGACATTATTAGCTAAATTCACGAAACCAAAGGAGTGAAGAATGAAGAGAATTATGTGTCTGGCATTGGTGTTGGCGTTTGCTGTTTCTGTCCAGGTCGGTGTGGCGGCAGTAGAGGCTGAGGTCGCCGGTAAATGCATGACTTGTCATAAGGACAAATCCCCCGGTCTTTACAATCAGTGGTTTATGTCGCAGCACGCCAATCATAAAGTGACTTGCATTGACTGTCATGGGGCAAAAAAAGGTGAACCTGATGCCTATATGCATGAAGGTGGTCTAATTGCCACATTGGTAACGCCAAAAGATTGCGGCAAGTGTCATGAAAAAGAAGCTCATCAGGTCGAGAACTCTTATCACGCCACAGCGGGCGAAATTCTCGATTCAAAGGACGCCTACCTGGCCCATGTCACCGGTGGTGAACCGGTGGCAGTTACCGGATGCGAGAGCTGCCATGGATGCAAAGTACAAATAGACAAGAATTCGCCTAACATGTTGTCAAAGAAAAGTTGGCCCAATTCGGGTATCGGACGGTTGAATCCGGATGGTTCTAAAGGATCGTGTACTGCCTGTCATACACGACACTCATTCTCATCAGCTCAGGCTCGTCAACCGGAAGCATGTGCCAAGTGTCATCTCGGCCCCGATCATCCTCAAAAGGAGATATACGAGGAATCGAAACACGGCAATGCTTTCTATACAAATATCAATAAGATGAACCTCGATTCTCCCGAGTGGGTTGTTGGCATTGACTATTTCATGGCGCCTACTTGTGCAACGTGTCACATGTCAGCCGCAACTGACATGAAAACAACCCATGATGTTGGGGAGAGAATAAGCGGGACCCTGCGTCCACCTATATCCAAGTTCAAAGATAACTGGCAGCAGAAGCGCGCAAACATGGAAAAAGTATGTGTGACTTGCCACGGTAAGACTTTCGCTGATAACCACTACTATCAGCTCGACGCGCTGGTCAAATTGTACAATGAGAAATTCGCCAAACCAGCCACAGATATCATCAAGCTGGTAAAGGAAAAGAAGCTGATGGAAAATCCGGCCGCCTTCTCCAACAAAATAGAATGGGTTTACTGGGAGCTATGGCATCATGAAGGACGGCGCGCCCGCCATGGAGCGGCCATGATGGGACCGGACTACACATGGTGGCATGGCATCTACGACGTAGCTCAGCATTTCTATTTCAAGATGCTGCCGGAAGCTCGGAAGTTTAACGATCCTGACGTTAACGCATACATTGACAATATGATTGCGAATGATCCCATGCATTCCTGGCTGGCTACAGATACCAAGACTTTGAAGGAGAGTATCCGCTCAGGCAAGATGCAACAAACCTACCAGGGTCTGTTCGAGCAGAACTAGGAGGGCGTCTTGTCTACAAGATACCTCAACTTCATTCGGAGCATCTCAATCTGCCCAACCAGCAGATTAGGAGTGATTCTGGTTGTCTTGTCATTTGTCTGCCTTGTCATACTGGAACTGGCGCGGCTATTAGGGATAATTACCAGTGCTTTCGCGGGTCTCATAACGTACATGCTGTTTCCTGCGTTGTTTGTAATCGGATTGGTTCTTATCCCTGTCGGTTGGTGCCGCATTAGAAAGAAAACCGGCAAAACGACCAGGGAGCTGATTGAGAAGCGTTTCGAGAGTGATGCTGTGAAGGGTGGCTTTTTGGTTTCACGGTTGGCACGAACCATCGCGCTGTTGTCAGTCATCAGTATTGTTTTTCTCGCTGGTTTCAGCATGCGAATGCTTAGTTTTATGGACCAGCCGGTGTTCTGCGGAACTGCCTGTCACAGTGTAATGAATCCAGAGTGGGTTACATATCAGCAGTCACCTCATTCCCGTGTAGCCTGTGTTGAGTGCCACGTGGGTGAAGGTGCTGTGTCGCTGATTGACAGCAAACTCAATGGAATGTGGCAGATGGTTTCGGTGACGTTTGATATTCTCGAACGGCCGATTCCTACTCCTGTACATCAGTTGCGACCGGCTCGGGAAACCTGTGAGAAATGCCACTGGCCTGAGAAATTCTATGGTAACCGTATCAAGCGAATTGTACACTACGATACGGACGAAGCATCTACTCCGAAATACACAACCTTGAGTCTTAAGGTTGATATCGGAGACCAGGCTAGTCAACAGGGCATCCACTGGCATGTCGCAGAGGAAAACGAAGTTCGTTATTCCTCCCTTGATGACGAACGAGAGAGCATGGTCTGGGTAGAGTCGAAGCAGCCTGACGGAAATATCAAACGGTACACGAACCGAGAGTTGGTCGATTCCGGTTCCGAACGAGAGGACATCCGGCAACTGGACTGTGTCGACTGTCACAATCGTGCAACACACATCTACGAGATGGCGCTTCACGCAGTCGATAAACGCATCCAACTTGGACAGATGGAGCGGTCATTGCCCTTTCTCAAACGGGAGGCGGTGGGTGCAATCACTGCGAACTACCCCACCAAGGAAGCGGCCATGGACGGAATCGCCAACCACATGCACGGTTTCTATCGTCGTAATTTCCCGGACATTGCCAACAACAAGATAGCACAGATCAATTCGACCGTTGCTGTTTTGCAGCAGATACACAGCCGAAACATCCACTCTGAGATGAACATCACCTGGGACACCTACCCCAACCATATTGGTCACGCCAACAACAAGGGTTGTTTCCGTTGTCACAACTCCAATCTGGTTGATCAGGAAGGTGAAAGCATTACGTATGATTGCTCGTACTGTCATTCAATTCTTGCGTATGACAGCGATGAGCCCTTCCGTTTTCTGCAGACCGCTGACACAACGTCACTGGACTACCAGATGCATCTATACTTGCAAGAGGAGTTCTTGAACTCTTCAAAAACCGGTCATTGATGTTGCATGCCTGCCGGCAGGCTCTGATAATTGACGTAAAAAGAACAGCGGTTCGAGAGAAATCTCGGACCGCTGTTTATTTTCCCCGAACAGTTCCAGGATGACATTGATATTAACCCGTATCTTATGAGTTGCTGGACAGGCTCAGCCTGCTCGCCTCATGGTTTCCTCCGGTACTCATAACAAGCTCCTTTCTGACATACCAAAGCTACGAAACCACGTCTTAACTTCAAGTCCCCAGTGTCCGGATTAGGCTGAAACGACACAATGATAGTAACTATACTTGCCCTTCTCGATCTCTGGAGTCATGTTGCATCCGCTCCATTTGTTCCGATTAATCGCGGTGGTATCCCCGACCGTGCGCTCGGAACAGTCAGCCAGTTATTGGCGGGCTCTATTCAGGTCTACCGTTATGCCTCCTGCGGAGAGGCACCTTCTCTAAATCGCCCTCATCACCCGGGAGGCGTAGCTGCAACAGATCAGTATCAGTCTGATCATGCCGCGGTGGCATTAGCAACAAGATCTGACCCTGGATGATGCTCTCCGTCACCCGGAGAAACTTGTCAGGGCTTAGCGTCTGCAGCCCATACGCATGCCAGCAATCTTTTGTGGTTAGGCGGCGGTTTTTAACGAACTGTTTGTTGCGAGGCATATTCAATCCTTTCATTGAGGTGCGTTATTCCTCACTTACCGTTTGGCTCAAATAAACAGAATGCGAGTTAGTAGATTATAAATCCTGGAACAAAATCGTGTTAGAATAGCCAGATTTCAGCCGCCTACATGTACTTAGTTGTTGAATTATCCACACAGCGCCCTTTCTTGGAGATGTGAGACGGGTAGTCATCATACCACAAATTCGACCCTGCCGCTCAGGCTGGTTCCTAATTGTGATGACCGCATTTCTGCTATTGCTTTCTGGGTGCCACAAGATGCGTAGTGAGATGGATCAATACCTGTCCGCAGCACAGAATATTTGGGGATTCCAAGGAGCGGTCCTCGTTGCCCACGACGGCAACATAATCCTCTCCAAAGGTTATGGTTATGCCGACCAGGTTTTCGGCGATCCGAACACGCCTAAAACCAAGTTCTTCATAGGTTCTATTTCCAAACAGTTCACCGCCGCAGCAATTCTTTTGCTGGCGCAGGAGAGCCGGCTTGCTCTTGACGACCCGATTGAGAGTTACCTCACCGACTACCCCCAGCCAGTAGCTTCCAAGGTCACTATTCACCACCTCCTGACCCACACTTCCGGCATTCCCGATTATGCAGACGACCCTTTCGTCGTTCTGAAACGAACCAGCAATATATCTCCATCCGATTTGATGGCTCTCTTCATGAACGAGCCTCTCGAGTTTGAACCGGGAACGCGATTCAGCTACAGTAATTCGTCGTATATCGTTCTGGGTGCTATAATCGAAAAGGTCTCCGGGCAATCTTATGAAGCATTTCTGCATCATCGTTTGCTCAAGCCGCTCGGAATGTTGAGCTCTGGCTACGCCCGCCGTGAGATGGGCCTGCCACAGCGGGCCGAAGGTTATACGACCGATGAGCATCAGAATCTGGTTGATGCCCTGCCTGTCAGTATGTCGATTCTGCACACAGCCGGGGCTCTCTATTCGACTGTCGAGGATATGCTGCGCTGGGATCAGGAGCTTTACAATCACAAGGTACTGAAACAGGAATGGGCGGAGAAAATGTTCACGCCCTACCCAAGCAACTACGGTTACGGCTGGTTCATTGATTCACTTTACGGATTGAGACACACTTATCACGGCGGCTTTCTGGACGGTTTCAACACAACATTTGAGCGTTGGCCGGATCGGAAGTTATGTGTTGTAGTGTTTAGCAACGAAGATGAAGCACCGGTCAAGAAAATCGCTCACGGCCTGGCTGCAATTGCCTTTGGATTATCTTATGAAAAGCCACACAGGAAGCAGGCAGTGTCGCTTTCCTCCATGGAGATTGAGGGTATTGCCGGCCTTTATCAGGTCGATAGAGAGCGTAATCGATATATCACAAT
>DAOWIM010000302.1 GCA_030640905.1 bacterium | reverse complement strand
CCGGAGAGGATCTCCGAGTCACGCTGGTCTGGGACGATCCCGGAGCAACTGCAGTCTCTGGTCCCGCTCTGGTTAACGATCTGGACCTCATACTGATAGACCCGTTCTCCGGCGAGGAGTACCCGTGGATACTCAATGGCGACGAACCGGGGCAGGCTGCCATGAAGGGTATAGACCGGCTCAATAACATCGAACAAGTTGATGTGTTCGATCCAACACCGGGTTTGTGGAAAGCGCGGGTCTCTGGATACAACGTGCCGACCGATCCGCAAAAATACTCGCTGATAGTCAGCCCCGACCGCATACATACTCCCGGCAATACGAGAGCGCTGGCCGTCTACGACACACCGAATACGACAGTTGACCCCGGCCTTTCCACGCCGGTAGAATTCTGGGTTTCGAATGTTGGCGCAAATCTTGACTCGGTGACTATACATATTAACGACAACCAGGGCTGGATAGATCAAACCATTGACTATATTGACACTCTCGATGTTTACGACTCGGTATATTTTGTTATTACCGCAACGGTACCATCTGAGGCAATGGCCTGGGACCGTGATTCGATCATATGTACTGCGTCCTCCAGGTCCGACGGCACCGTAGCTATTGGACGGGTGATCATTTACGCTGATGCTTACTATGCTGTCGCCCTTACGACACCAAGTGATATTGGCGGCGGATCGCCCGATGTCGTTCCGTTCAGCATCACGGTAGAGAATACTGGGAATAACAATGACTACATTTCGGTAACGCCCACCGATGAAATGGGATGGGATATCCAACCCAATATGCTGACACTCCAGATCGCACCGGGCAGCAATTCGGTCTTTGACTTTTCTGTCACCATTCCGGCAGAGGTGCTGGATCAACAAATAAACCTGTTCACGGTCGATGCCTCAGGATCGGAATTCTCCTCAGATCAGACATCATTCACGCTGACAGTTACAAATCCGTATTTTCCTCCGACATTGCTGACCCCTGAGGATATATCTTACCACCAGGATCGGTCCCTTTCATTCACCTGGGACGGTGCAGCTGATTCGTACAGTCTGTACATCGCAACCGATGCCGGTATCGAAACCGTGGAGCGCCTGTACACCGGAATTACCGAGCCTTCCTTCTCCATGCCATCGGCTGACTCGCTTGATGACGGAAGCTACTACTGGGCGGTACGCAAGTTTGTGGGTACCGATTCATCTTCGCTACAGTTGAATTCATATTACTTCGTCGTGGACAATATCGCTCCGACTCCCTCCACTCCGGTTAGTCCGATAAATAACGGCTGGGTTGCTCAGCAAAGTTTCCAGTTCCTCTTCAGTGGTGGTGGTGGTGGCGGACAAGCTTCACCTGAATACACCAACCTCAGGATTTCGCAGGACTCCACATTCGCCTCAGGAGTCTCGACCTACGGGCCAATAGTTGGTATCGACTTCCTCATGCCCGATGTCATCAACCAGGGTCGCTGGTTCTGGCAGGCTCAACGAGGTGACTCAGCGGGGAATGTTTCGGGGTGGTCAGACAGCGCTTTCTTCCGACTAGACTATGAAGCACCGGCTGTTCCGACTCTCCAATGGCCTTATGACGCCTCCAGTGCGGGCGGATTCGGTGTAACCTTTAAATGGTCCACTGATGAGCCACCGGAGTATGAAGAGTCGCCCGAATCGTATTATATTCAGATCGCAACCGACGAGAATTTCTACCATTCAGTATATTCCAGTGCAGTCCCCGACACATTCCTGTATCTTGATGAGACGAACTTCACTGTTGACCAACAATATTTCTGGCGTGTGAAGGGCAAAGATGATCTCGGTCATCAGTCGTCGTATCAGAGCCAGCCATTCAGCTTTATTTTTGCTGGGTTTGTTTGTGGCGACGCCAACACAAGCGGCGATGTCAATGTATCGGATGTTACTTTCCTGGTAGGGTTCCTGTTTGGAACCCCTATCGGCCCGGCGCCTGATCCATTCCTGGCCGGCTCGACCAACGGTGATCAGTACGTAAATATCTCTGATGTAACATATTTGGTTGAATACCTCTTTGGAATCCCAAACGGCCCAGCGCCTATTTGCGCCTTCTAGGGGCAACACTCTACTTCCGATCTTTCAAGAGACCAACCAGATGGTTGGTCTCTTTTTTATTGTTACCAACTTTTAGCCTTTTGCCTATGGTGTCACCTATCTTCCAGATATATATTGATTAGTTATGGATTGGTTTGGATCACAAAAGAAAACCGAGGCTACATTATTTACCCCCCAGCGTCACGCAATGGTTGAAAAGCAACTTATGCGCCGGGGCATCCGGAACGAAGCAGTGCTTGAGGCTCTTGGCAAGGTCCCCCGGCACCTCTTTGTACCGGCGGCCAACCGCCATGAAGCGTACGACGACACCCCGGTACCAATCGGTCACGCCCAGACAATTTCCCAGCCGTACATCGTTGCCTCAATGACTGAAGAAGCTCGGATCAAACCGGATCATCGTGTGCTGGAAATCGGCACTGGCTGCGGTTATCAAACTGCTGTCCTGGCTGAAATTGCCAGCGAGGTTTTCACTATTGAGATAATCGCCGAGTTACATCATATAGCTACAGATCAGCTAAGGTCGCTCGGGTATACCAACGTGACTACTCGTTTAGCAGATGGTTCACTCGGTTGGCCTGAGCACGCGCCGTTCGACGCTATCATCGTCACTGCCGCTGCACCGGTTGAACCGTCGATTCTGGCTGAACAATTGAAACCAGGCGGATGCATGATCTACCCGCTGGACCGAGAACGACACGATTATCAAGACCTGATTAGACTTCGGCGAACCAAGGACGGATACGAACAGGAGTCACTCTATTCTGTTCGCTTTGTTCCGATGCAGGGTTCAATCCGTAACATTCCAGAATAGAGGTGCTCTCTTTCAGGGACAAGGCGTTCGGACCCCACCCCTAATTGACCACCTTGCATAGAAATGCCGCCAGAATGGCCGCGGGGGTTCCAATCGCATACCCCATCAGCGCCATCAGAATCGACACCGGCACCAGCACCGGATTATGTACAGCAGCAACTATTGGCGCAGAGGCCGCACCACCGATGTTGGCCGCCGATGCTATCGCGGCGGTATGAACATCGACCTTGAATAAGCGAGCCGCTCCAACCAAAACAGTTCCGTGTATGAAAATCCAGACATAGGAACCAAGCAGGAACCAGAACACCGCAGTGCTCAGATCAGAGAGGTCAGCCTTGGCACCCATACGAGCTACAAACAAATAGACCAGCGCCATCGCCAGTGCGTGCGATCCGGGAATGCGCGACGCCGGCGTAAACGATAACCCCAGCCCAAAGACCGTCACCAGCAACACCTTGTAAGTGTTCGTCGTGAGAACCGCTCCCATCGGAGGGATCATTCCGGCCAGCCAGATTGCAAGAGCCGTCACTGAGAATCCAATAAAAGCCAGATAGAGAATGTGTCGCATCTCCACCTGTCCTTTCTCCAGAGTCAGCTCACTGGCAGCTTTTTTCATCGCTTCCACGCGCTCTTCGGTAATTCCGGTAAAACGGTTGAAACGACCGGCAAAGTTTTTGGAAGCGAGCATGATTGGCAGCCAGATCAAATAGACGACATTGTCGGCAATGACCGCATAACCGAAATCCAACGCACTCTCATCCATCTCCAGAGCATGAGCAACCGCCGCCATGTTGCCGGTCCCGCCAATCCAGCTTCCGGCGAGAGCCCCAAACCCCTTCCACGCTTCGGGACCGAGACCATGCTTGACCAACATGAAACCGAGCGGCGCCCCGATCACAACTCCGAGCGTCCCCGCCAACATGACAAAAATACCGCGCCCCATAACTTTGATTGTGCCCTTGACATTAACATCCAGAAGCATCAAAGTCAGGAACATCGGGAGCAGGATGTCGCCCATAAAATCGTACACCGGCGCTTTGGTTGGAATCAGTCCGGAGTTGGAAAGGACTACCGGCAGTACATAGATAAATATCAGCGGTGGGAAGTAATTGAAAAACCCCCACTTAGTTTTCTTTTCAAGATAGAAGAATAACGAAGTTATACCTGCCAGAACGGCCAGAATTCCTGCCGGCGTTGATATCAGTGAGTCAGTCATTGGTTGTATTCATTTCCTCGATTTCAAAGTACCGATTTCTGCAATTAAGTATATATTGACTTATGGCCAAGGAAATCAAGCTAAAAGACGAGTACGTGCAGGCCCGATGTTGCTCTCCCCGTCCGGACGAGAAGATCATCGGTTACTACTCCCACAACAATGTCTTGAAGGTCCACCGTCATGATTGCCCCAGCCTGAAAGCGACCGATCAGGAGAGGCTCGTCAACTTACAATGGGAAGACATTCTGCAACCGAGTGGATTTCAACCGGACGACATCTACGACAGCCTCGACCGAATCGACTTTGCAATCATGGAACATCATCTTCAGATGGGCATCGACTATTCACTGGTAGTCGCCAGAGCTGTCGGTATCTCAAAAACCGAGGCCTTCGGTCGCCACCGCAAACTTCGCGACCTCTCTCTGCTGGAACGAGTCGAACCAAAAATTGTACAGTATCGCAAAGGGATCGCGGCAAACAAGTGGATCAAACACCGCAACCACACCTACTACGGCCTGACCTCAAAGGGAGATGACTTCATTCGGTTCTATCTCGACCATCAGGCTGACTGAGACAACACAGATCAGATCGTAACTGCTGGAATCTACTGGTTGCCTGATGCCTTCGTTTTGTAGAAGTACTTGATATACTCCCAGGCATCTTTCGCCTTGTCAGCATAGACAAATAGCTCTATGTCTTCCGGCGCAATAGTACCTTCTTTGACAAGATATTCAAAATCAATCAACTTCTTCCAGTATTTCTCTCCGAACAGGATGATCGGCAACTGCTGCATTTTCTTCGTCTGCACCAGCGTCAGCGCCTCAAAAAGCTCATCAAGCGTTCCATAACCACCCGGAAAAGCGATCAGCGCTTTGGCCCGAAGCATGAAATGCATTTTACGAACTGCAAAATAGTGGAAATTCATACAAAGCTCGGGACTAATATAAGGATTCGGTTCCTGTTCCATCGGGAGTCTGATATTTAGCCCCATTGATTTGCACCCGACTTCCCATGCGCCTCGGTTGGCCGCTTCCATGATACCAGGCCCACCACCGGTAACAATGACATATTCGTAATCATCGTTCTGCTGGCTTTCAGCCGATACCAGTCGGCCAAACTCGTGGGCTTCACCGTAGAAATGGGATTTGCGGAGCACCGCCTTCGCGGTAGTGAGTTGACGCTTGAGGGTTACATCACTCGGATTCTTCTTCAGTTTTTGCTCAAGCCGACCGACCTCTGCTTTTGCCTCTTTCGTTTCGGTGATCCGCGTACCGCCAAACACGACGATAGTTGATGTAATCTTATGGTGTCTGAAAACCATCTCCGGTTTCAGTAATTCCAACTGCAGTCGGGTGGGACGAAGATAGTCGCGGCTAATGAATTCGGTATCTTTGTATGCCGTTCTGTATGCCGACGAGCGTTTCAGGCGCTCAACCATTTTTTTCTGCTCAGCCTTGGTGGCTTTTTTCATCAGCTTGCGCTCCGTCTGTATCAAGTTCAATAGTCTGATCAAGAACCGGTATCGTGCAGGCCCAACCTTTCTGTTCTTTCAGATAGGCGGCCATTGCCTTTGACTCATCCGGTTCACCATGCGTAATAAACACCCGTTTGGGTCTCTTTTCAACCTTTTCCAGCCAGTGCCCTATCTCATAATAGTCGGCATGACCGGAAAGCCCGCCCAGTTTCATCACCCGCGCCCGAACCTTCACCGGCATCTTGTGGATATAGACCAGCTTCTCACCGTCCTCAACCTTGCGCCCGAGGGTCCCCTGCGCCATAAAACCGACCAGCGCCAGGGTGGTTTTACGGTCCGGCAGACGATGAATCAGGTGATGCATGATACGACCGCCGGTCATCATACCACTTGCAGAGATGATAACAGCCGGTCCCTTCAGTTTGTTGAGCGCTTTCGATGAAGCCCGGTCACGATGGATGTGAACATTGGGACCACCGAGAAAATCGTCATCATCGCCAATTGCGCTGAGATCAATCGTATGGTAGTCGGGATATTTGCGATAGATGTTGGTCGCCTTGATGGCCATTGGTGAATCGATATGGACATCAATTGGTTTGATTCTCCCCTGACGGGTCAGGGTATTGATCATGTAAACAATCTGCTGAGTGCGACCGACAGCGAACGCCGGTATCAGCAGAACGCTTTTGTGTTTGAGGACATCGTCTAAGACACTGGCCAGCATGAAGAACGGATCTTCGGGCGGATGGACATCGCTGCCGTAGGTTGATTCGCATACCAGATAGTTGGTCTCGGGCGGTTCGGCGGGATCGGAAACAAGCGGTACGGCGTAGCGACCGATGTCACCAGAGAAAAGGATCGATGTTTTGCGGCCCCGGTCGTTTAGTTCTACTTCGACACTCATGGCGCCGAGGATATGTCCGGCAATGTGAAACCTGAACCTGAACTCCGAACCGATAGCCGTCCAGCGACCGGGTTCGGTCGGACAAAACAGCTCAATGGCCTTGATCGCATCCTCTCGTGAAAAAAGAGGCAGGGCAACTTTGTGCCGTGTCAATTTTTTGCGATTACGATAGGCCGCATCTTCTTCCATCAGGTAAGCCGAATCCATCAGAGACACTTGGCCGATATCAGCAGTCGGCGGTGTTGCAAAAACCTGCCCTGAGAAACCTTCACGAACGAGCCTTGGAATAGCCCCGATGTGATCGATATGCGAATGGGTGGCAATTACCGCCGAAACAGTCGATGCCCTAAACGGCATCTTCCGCCAGTTTCTCTGCCTCAACTGTCGCGAACCCTGAAACATCCCGCAGTCAACCAGAATGCTCCGGTTGTTAACCGTCAAGAGGTACTTGGAGCCGGTCACCGTCCCAGCTGCACCGTGAAATGAGAGCGTAATCAAAGTAGTCTGACCCTGCGAATCCGGTAGCCCCGCAAATTAGTTGTCTTCCTGCCCCTGCCGAGGCGCGGTCTGGACGGGATCGTAGTATTTCTCTGGAGATTCACCCTGCGCAAAGCCCAGGCAGATCCCCAGCGATTGTGCTGTCCTGACCAGATTATCATCGGGAGTCACCGTTCTAATCTTACCGGCGACTTCAGCGATTGGAATTGAATCCATACGATTATTTTTCAGAACAACCAGTTTCCCAGATTCTCCCTTCGCCGCCATGCGCACGGCCTCCACACCCAGGCGTGTTGCCAGCACCCGATCAAAGGCGCTGGGGCTGCCTCCCCTGAGAAGATGGCCAAGAATCGTAACGCGACATTCAATATTGGTCAACTCCTCAACCTGAGCGGCAACAGCGTGCGAAACGCCACCCAGACGGATAGCATCGGGCGAGTGTTTGACCGTTCGCTGCACGACCATTTCACCGCCGACCGGTTTGGCCCCTTCGCCTACGACCACAATCGAGAAATTCTTGCCCTGCGCATTACGGGTCCGGACCTGATCGCAGATAGCTTCGATATCATAGGAAAACTCGGGCAAGAGGATGATATCACCACCTCCGGCCAGACCGGAACAGAGAGCCAGCCACCCGGCGTAGCGCCCCATCACCTCGACAAACATGACGCGATGATGAGATTGCGCCGTCGTGTGAATCTTGTCAACTGCATCGGTGGCCGTTATCACTGCCGAGTCAAAACCAAAAGTGACATCGGTCCCGACCAGGTCGTTGTCGATTGTCTTGGGAACTCCGATAATTGGCAGACCCTTCTCAATCATTCCGGCCGAAGCTCCCATTGTTCCATCGCCGCCGATAGCGATCAGCGCATCCAGTCCAAGTTTTTCGTAATTGAGCACGCCCTGCGACGACCGATCCAGATATACGTAACCGTCATTCTGCAGCACCGGAAATCTAAACGGGTCGGCCCGGTTGGAAGTACCGAGGATTGTCCCACCCTGAGCCAGAATACCGGAAGCATCCCGCAGATCAATCTTGCGATAACGCCCCTCGATCAGCCCTTCGTAGCCGTCCTCAAACCCGATAATCTCGATATCGTATTCGTGGTGAGCCGTCTTAACAATAGCTCGGATAACGGCATTGAGGCCGGGGCAATCGCCACCGCCGGTCAGAACTCCAATACGTTTTATTTTCTTATTCAAAGTGTCATTTCCCTGATTATTCGTTTTCATCCTATTGGTCCCAACATATCGGTCACACAAATCGTTGGCAATTAAAAGGGTTGTGTGAATCGGATGTAAATTTGTTGTTGATTCGCTCGATAAAAAGCAATACAGGTAGAATCGCAACTCGTGTTACAAACTTAAGATAGGAAAAACACCGATGCAGGTCAGACAGTTCTTAGTACTACCACGGCTACCGAAAGAAATCAATAACCTTCAGGAACTGGCCCATAACCTCTGGTATTCCTGGAACTGGAACCTGGTGAAGCTCTTTATCCGGCTCGATCCGTTGATGTGGGAAAGCTGCGGGCAGAACCCGGTCGAGATGCTTTCCCGCCTGCCACAGGAAAAACTACAGGCGGCGGCTAAGGACGAGGGTTTTCTCGCCAGCCTTGATCGAGTCTATCGCAATTACCACCAGTACCTCAAGAGCAAGAAATGGTTCAAGCGTGAACATGCTGACCGTACCAAAGAGACCATAGCTTATTTTTCGCTGGAGTACGGACTCGACACAGGGCTGCCTGTGTACTCGGGTGGGCTGGGGGTTCTCTCTGGTGATACGCTCAAATCAGCCTCTGATCTGGGTCTGCCATTTGTCGGTATTGGGCTGCTTTACCGTTACGGTTATTTCCGCCAGATTCTCTCAGCCGATGGCTGGCAGCAGGAACGGTATGTCGAGAACGACTGGTACCATATGCCGGTGCAGATGGTCAAAGATGACAACGATCAACCGTTGCGAGTTTCTGTCGAGATTGATGCCACCCCGATCCAGATACAGATTTGGAAAGTCGATATCGGCGTCCTGCCGCTCTATCTGCTCGACACCAATCTTCCGGAGAATCCGTCGAAGCATCGGGAGATTACCTCAGTTCTGTATGGCGGCGACAAAGATATGCGTATCAGGCAGGAAATTGCGCTAGGGATTGGGGGTGCAAGGGCTCTTCGGGCGCTCGGCATCCATCCCTCCGTATTTCATATGAACGAAGGCCACGCCTGGTTTCTGACGCTGGAGCGAATTCGCGGATTAATGAAAGAGCACGCTCTTTCTTTCCAGGAAGGCCTCGAGTACGTCTGGTCAACGTCGGTATTCACCACCCATACTCCCGTTCCCGCCGGTAATGAAAAGTTCGATCCGGTTCTTGTACATCGATACCTCGGCAAAATGATCTCCAAGATGGGGATTAGCTGGAAAGATTTTCTCGCGCTGGGACGGACTATCCCCGATGACGAAACTGAATCGTTCGGCATGACCGTAGCCGCTCTGAAAACATCGGCTTTTGCCAATGGCGTGTCCAAGCTGCACAGCCGGGTGGCACGCGAAATGTGGCACAACATCTGGCCCGACCTTCCCCGTCACGAAGTACCGATACGGGCCGTCACCAACGGCGTCCATCCGTCCTCATGGATATGTCACGATATGAAGGAACTGTATGTTTCTTATGTTGGCCATCGGTACGTTGAGCGACCGGAAGCTACCGATGTCTGGGATGGTATCGAGAAAATCCCCGATGCCGAGCTATGGCGCGTTCACAACCGACGACGGGAACGGCTGGTATTTTTTGCCCGCAAGAAGCTCCGGGAACAACTGATTCGCCGGGGCGCTCCCCAGATAGAAATTCAACGAGCCGACCAGGTGCTTGACCCGCAAGTATGCACGATCGGTTTTGCGCGGCGATTCTCAACCTACAAACGCGGCAACCTGATCTTCTCCGACCCGGACCGCCTCGACCGCATCGTCAACAATGACCGTTGCCCCCTTCAGATAGTCTTTTCCGGCAAAGCACACCCGCTGGACAATCCGGGCAAAGAAATTATCAAACAGTTGGTGTCTTATGCCTCCGAGGAACGCTTTCGCAATCGGATAATCTTCCTTGAGGATTACGATATAAACATCGGCCGCTATCTGGTTCAGGGGGCTGACATCTGGCTGAACAATCCGCGTCGCCCGCTGGAAGCATCAGGCACCTCCGGGATGAAAGCCAGCCTCAACGGTGCGCTCAATGTATCGATTCTTGACGGTTGGTGGGACGAAGGGTATGACGATCAGGTCGGATTCAAGATTGGCAATGGCGAAGAGTATGATAACGTTGACACTCAAAATCATTTCGATGCCGAAGCTCTTTACACCACTCTTGAGAAGGAAGTTATCCCACTTTTCTACGACACCAGCGAGATTGGCCTGCCGACCAAGTGGATTGCCCGGATGAAAGCCGCTATCAGAGTCACTGGCCAGAAGTTTTCGGCTCAGCGGATGCTTATCGATTATACCAACATGTTCTACCTGCCGGCGATGGATGCCGGAGCCAAGTTGCGCCAGCAGGACTTCGGTGTCACCCGTGAGGTCGCCGGATGGGTCGAGCGAATGGCAGCCAGTTGGGACAAGATCAAGATCGAGGACGTAGAGATTCCTGAACTGGAACCAACCCTGTATGTTGGACAGAATTTCCCAATTACCATCAAGGTTCGGCTCGGTAAGATTCGGCCCGAGGATGTTCGTATCGAGGTTGTCGCTGGTCTGCTTAACTCGCAGGAACAGATACGTGACTTCACTCCGATTGAGGCTAACCTCAATGGCTCGGCTTCCGAGGGTAAAGACGGAGTCTATTTGTTCCGGGGCGAAGTTCAGTGCCTGGAATCGGGACGGTTCGGCATCACGGCTCGAATCATTCCACAAAGTGACACTCTCCCGCATACGGTTAAGCCCAAACTGATCCGTTGGTGGTAGGCTGTTACCCAACGACGCGCAGTCGATTCGAGGTGGTAACGGCTGTCGGCAAGAATATCAGGTCTGAGGAGATGGTGGTTCTTGTGGTCGGCAATGCCGATCTGTTCGATGAGCCGCTTGACTCGCTCGGCCTTGATGCACCAGTCCCGCTTGATATAACCATCCCCGATCCAAACTGATAAAAATCCCCCGCAGAGCGGCCCGTACACCATACGGGTCGCCTGCTCCCAATATCTGATCTCGTGTGCCGACCAGAGGATCAAGCTACGGCGCCGGCAATCAACCATCTCTCCCGTGCTGAAGCAAATTGCCATTTCCAGTAAGGCTATGCCGTATTGAAACTTAGGGTCGGCGCGGCGCGCCCGGTCAAGAGCGTAATCTTTATGGTGCCGCCCCGGAAAATCCTTGCTATCACCATGCAATTGTTGTAAACTTGTGGCTTGGATGAATGGAGATTTTTTCTTTTGAACCAATCTCCCTAATTATGCGTCAATAATGTGAATTAACCATATTCGCGAGTGGAAGGATTATGCCAAAAGGAGTTATAATCGTTGCGACTGTCTTGGTCGCTCTATGTCTGGTTTTTACCGGATCTGTGATCGCAAGAACTTCTATCGATTCAAAACTGGTCAATGGACCCGGCTCTTCTTTAGTTGGGCCACCAGCTCACTGTCTCACTGCTCATCGCGTCGGGCGGATGGTCCTGGCCATCAACAACAACGGTACTTTCGGCACAGGATTCGCAGTGGGCTCCTCCGACTGCTTCTCAGGTCAAGCTGTTCGATCGTGCGAGTATCCAATAAACTCGCATGTTGAATATCTTTTTGCAGGAGCGTTTTGGATTGGCGCCGTCGTTGGACGTGATACGCTTGTGTCGGTGGGTGCTGATGGTTGGATAGGTCTGCGGGAAATGTATCCCGACGAATCACCATTCGGTGACATGATCTATCGTTCCATCATAGATCCATCTATGCCGGAGTTTGAAGGTGCTATTTCGGAGGAAGACTACATAGCGAGATACTCCGACACTTTCACTGAAGGTCTTGGCACCGACGAAGATGGTTTGTCCCATCGACCCTTGAACATCGAAGTTACTCAAGCATCCTATGCCTGGTCATATTCCTATGCTGAGAACATGGTTCTGTTTGATTATATTGTCCAAAATATTGGCACCCGACCTCTTGAACAGGTTTATATGGGTTTATATGTCGATGCCGATGTCTGCTTTGACTGTGACAACACCAGGGGTTTCACCGACGACGTCTGCGGTTTTCTACATACCTGGCCTGCCTTCTGTGAAAAGTGCGAATATGT
>DAOWIM010000056.1 GCA_030640905.1 bacterium | reverse complement strand
TGATATTCTGAAAGTTCAGGAAATCAACCGTATGGTTGAGATCACCAAAGTGCCTCAGGCGCCGCATTTTTGCGAAGGTGTGATCAATCTGCGTGGGAAAGTTATTCCGGTGATCGATCTTCGGCTGAAGTTTACAATGGAAGCCAAGGAGCGCGACAAGGACAGCCGCATTATAGTTTGCGATGTCAATGGCGTCGTTATCGGCATGATTGTTGACGCTGTTGAGGAAGTGCTCCGAATCCCCGGATCAACAGTCGAACCGGCGCCCGATGTAGTAACTTCGGTCAATTCAGACTACATCAAGGGTGTGGCCAAGTTGGACAAGCGTCTGCTCATCCTGCTGGATATCGGCAAAGTTGCCGGTGAGGTCGATACCCAAATGGCTGAAGTGGAAACTGCTACGGAGTAACCACGCCTGCAGACCAAAGCTCAAAGCAGAAGCAACCGACGCTCTCGCAGCAATCGGCAGTTTTTTTGTGCCACCGATTCCGCCTGATAGTGCTAATGGGAATCCTTGATCGTCCGATCTATACTTGTATTGGCAGGAATCAGAGAAGCAAACATATCCCATGACCACAAGAAGCAGGCGCGAAGCGGCGGCATTGGCTGCGGGAGCAACTTTGGTTTGAGAACCTTGATTGAAATGGTAAGATCAAAATGAAAATATTAGTAGTTGAAACCGACCCGGCCGAACGGCAATCAATTACATCGATACTGGAAGAACACGGGTACGAGGTTATTACTGTCGCCTCGGGAACGGAGGCGATCCAGGTCTTTGAAAAAGAGAAGGATATCGATATCGTTATTACCGATATCAAGATGCCGGTGATGGGTGGATTTTCGTTCCTCAGCTACCTCAAAGCCGACGCGATCCTGCGCACGATTCCGGTTATCATGTGTAGTGCCGCTCTTGATGCAAAGACGATAACTAAAGGTGCTGAGCTTGGAGCGGCCGACTACATAGCCAAGCCGGTTCACGCAGAAACACTGATAGCGAAGGTCAGGAAAGCCGAGGAATTGATACCGGGCCGAGTACTGATAGTCGACGACGAAAAGCTCCCGCGAGGGTTGCTTCGCCGAATTCTGGAGAGAGAGGGTTTCAGGGTCGTCATGGCTGAATCGGGAAAACAGGCATTAGAACAACTAGAGAATAACAAAATTGGTGTTGTCATTTCCGATATCGCAATGCCGGAGATGAACGGTTTGGAACTGCTCGTAGCTATCAAATTGAAATATACGGCGATCCCGGTTCTATTGATTACTGGACACTCCGGCACATATACAAAAGAACAAGCGCTTTCTGCCGGTGCCGATGGTTATATCAACAAACCATTCCGCAACACCGAAATCACTAGACGCGTAAGGACCTTCCTGAGCGAGAGTAAGTAGCCCGGAAGACCTCGACGGCTGGCCCTCAACGGGCCAGCATACTTGCGATAATCACCAACAACTGAGCGATTAGTATCTTTCCTACCATTGCTACCGGATAAGTGGTGGCGTAGGCGACATACGCAAAAAGCCGGTGCCGATCACCAGAAAAAGTAGAAGCGGTTTACTCTGTGCTACTATTTGCCTGAACCCGTCCCCACACTACCCCTTCCCACCCCCTTAGGCAGGTCTTCTGTTGTGCCCTGCAAAAGTCGACGCGGTTTAGAACGCGCCGACTTTTTCCCCGTGGTGTTGCTGACGACCGGCTGACTGGTGCATCCGGTCGCCGATCCAACGCATCTTTCCAAGACTGAAACTGTCGACCAGGTCGGGATGATGCGGCAGCAACCGAATCGAGTAACCAAAGAGCCCGCTCTCGTCACAGGCCACATATCCTTCGTACTTGAAGAGGCCATCTTCTTCTGAACCGACACATTTCATCGACTCGGTAGTACCCTCCTGGATGTTCTGTTCATAATCCAACGGTCCGCTGTAGATCTGCACGACGACATCGTCCGGCCTGAGCGATCCCAGCCTGATACTGGCCTGAACTTTCAGCGCCACGCCAACCTCAGCGCCGGCACTTTCGATATGAGCGCCAGTAATCTCCACCTGGTTCCCCCCGGCTTCAACAGACTGCTTCCACTCTACCAGACCTCTGGCCCGTTGGAAACTATCGGCCGAGAGCTTATCCCAGTTGTCGCGAGCTCTCA
>DAOWIM010000235.1 GCA_030640905.1 bacterium | reverse complement strand
TTTTCAATCACGCACATCCGGCCAATGGGAACAGCTGGTCCGGCGGCCTCAATGATTAGTCCGACTACCTGGGTGACTTTGCCGTAGTGTTTGAGAGTGTTGACACTCCTGATCCGCTCGGCATACATGTCATAGGGGATGGCATTCAATTTTCATCCTCGGTTGACAGCATGGTTTCTTCGACAACCTTGAACTGTGAATCAAGGCGCGCATCGATATCTCCCGATGGTGTCTCAATAAAACAACCACCACTGGTGACCCGTGGATCGGGTACGATTGAGAGGTCCTTGATCATCGCCGTGCCTTTGAGGAAACGATCAATGTGCTGCTCAACCACCGGCAGGTGATTGGGATTGACTTTGATCTTGAGTCGAGAGCGATCAACGAGTTGGTCGATAACGCCATTGATCAATCCCACCGTGATTTCCGGATCCGCTGAGAAGGCATCAAAGGTAACCTTGCGAGATATTTGCAGGACCAGTTCGAGAACCTTCTGCCGTGCTTCATTCAGGATTGCCTCGCGCTGTCCGACCGTGTCGCTGATAGCTTTCTCCAGGTTCTGCAGTACTTTTTGCGCTTCGACCAACCCCTCCTGCAGTCCGGCTCGGTGCCCATCCTGTACCCCTCTTTGGTGGGCTTTTTCCGACTCCTCTTTCAGAGTCTGGTGTATCTTAAAAACTTCAAGGATCGGGATAAGCTTGGCACCATCGGCATCGGTCTGAACCGCAACAGCGGGACAGAATGATGCCAGCTCGGTCTCGGCCCGACTTTCTTCTGCGACATCAAACTGGTGGTCGCCAATGTGAACTTTCGGGGCCGCTTTGACATGACGGATAATTTTAGACAATGACATCCTCTTTTCCGCCGCGACCGGAGATGATAATCTGACCTTCCTCTTCGAGTCTGCGCACTGCCTCGACCACGCGTCCCTGAGCGGCCTCTACATCGGAGAGTCTGGTAGGTCCCATGAACTCCATCTCTTCCTGGATCATTACCGAAACACGCTCTGAGACGTTTGAGAATATCTTGTTCTTGACTTCGTCGCTGGCTGCTTTGAGCGCCAGAGAGAGGTCCTTGGTTTCCACTTCCTTCAACAGACGCTGGATTGAACGATCATCAAGTAGAACGATATCGTCAAAGACGAACATCATGTTCTTGACATCGGCGGCCAGGTCGGCGTCCTCTGCTTCAATCGACTGCAGGATGTTCTTCTCAGCCGTAGTGTCTATCAGGTTCAACATCTCGGCTATCGCCTTGGCGCCACCGGATGCAGCTACTTCGCCACCCGTTCTTTCAAAATGACCTTCAAGAGTACGTTCAATCTCGCCGAGAATCTCCGGAGCGATTTTTTCCATGGTAGCTATTCTGAGAGCGACTTCGGCCTGAAGTTCCGGCGAAAGTTCAGAGAGAACAGCTGCTGCCTGCTGAGAACTGAGTTGGGTCAGAATCAGCGAGATCGTTTGCGGGTGTTCGTTCTGCAGGAAGCCAGTGAGCTGCTTGGGATCAATATCTTTTAGTAGAGAAAAACCGTGTGTTTGCAGCGATGACTCCAGCCGACTCATTATCTCCTTGGCCTTGCTGGTTCCAACCGCCTTCTCCAGCACCTGACGGGCAAAATCAACACCGCCCTGCGAGATATACTGGCGAGCCATGAATATGTCGTGGCACTCACTGACAACCTTTTCTTCGATTTCGGCGGGAACATCGCGGAGGTTGGCTATCTCCATAGTTACCTGTTCCAGAGTATTTTCTTGCATACCCTTAAGAACATGCGCGGAGACTTCGGGACCAAAGGCGACCAGGGCAACGGCGGCCTTCTGCATCGGGGTCATGGTTTCGTAAGATAAGGCCATGATCAACTCTCAACCATCATAGTTCTAATTGCCTTCGCTATTTCTTCAGGCTGTTTCTTGGCCGTCTCCTGCATCTGATTTGTCAGTGTAGGCGCACGCTTTTGCTGAACGGCCATCGGCTGTACTTCCTCTTCTGCAACTACCGCCTGTTCCGCCACTCCTCGCGGAGGTGCCGGGGGTGTTGGCGGCGCCAGCTTTGACAGCGCCGTAAATAGTTTCCGGGCTTTCTTCCTGAAATAAAGAAAGAGGAAAGCTATCAGCAGGACGTAGCCGACTTTCCGGCCTATCTCCATATAGAAATCACGCATGTACATCTGATCTAAGAATTCGCGATCATCATCCAGATTCTGGCGATCAAACCCGATATTGAGCATTTCAATCTGATCGTTGCGCTGCTGGTCAAAGCCAATCGAGCTCTTGACTATTGACGCCAACCGGTCGAGTTCTTCCTGCGTGCGCGGCTCGTAAATCATTTCTATTTCGCCGTTGTCGTTTTCCACCGGCGCATAGGTGCCGTCAATCATGACAGCCACCGAGAGACGATCAATAGTACCGATAGCGTTTATGATATGCTCAACCGTCTTGTTAAGTTCATAGTTGGTAACGATCGTTTCGCTGTTGTCTTCAATACTACTTTCGGAATTTTCATCGGCTTTGTCCGCCGATGTGTTACTGGACTTGACCCGTTCTTCGCTTCGAATCGAAGGCGCGTTGGGGTCAAAGGTCTCGCTGGTTCTTTCGATTTGCTGGAAGTTTAGATCGGCGGTTACTCGTACAACGGCTTTGCCGGCGCCGAGAACGCCGTCAAGCATCGATTCGGACTTGTCCTCAAGGTAGTTTTCAACCTGCTTACGTACTTCCAGTTGCGAGGAACTCAATCCGGCCAGAGCGTTATCGTCACGCCCCGATGAGAGCAGGTCTCCGTGATAGTCAACAATCGTGATATTCGACGGTGTCAACCCTTCGACCGAGGAGGCCACAAGGTGAGTGATACCAGCCAACTGGCTCTTGGAGAGGCCCCGATTGCCTTTCAGCTTCAGAACTACCGACGCGGTGGCATCCTTCTGATCCTCTTTGAATAGACGATCTTTCGGAATAACAATATGGACGCGCGCGGCGCTGACCTCCGCCAGTTGCATAATTGTGCGGGTCAGCTCTCCTTCCAACGCTCGGCGGAAGTTGAGGTTCTGGAGAAAATCTGTCATGCCGAGATTGTTCTGGTCGAAGATCGAGTACCCCATGCTGCCACCTCGCGGAAGACCGCTTGAGGCCAGAGAAATCCGAGTCTTATAGACCTGATCAGACGGCACCGAAATGGTGCGGCCACCATCGGCAAGCTCATATGGTATCTTGGAGTCTTCCAGGAAGGTAATGATCTCCCCGGCTTCGTCATCGGATATGTTTGAATAGAGGCGCGCGTAGTCAACGGTGTTGAGCCACCCGACCATTAGAATTATACCGACAATTGAACCGGCCACGACACCGAACAGCATCATGACCTGGCTGGGAGTCATCTGACCGATCCAGGAACCTATACTCTTGAAGAAAGTTTTGAAACTATCCATCATAAATCCTATTTATATTGTTGCCAACCGGCGGCCATCCATAGTCACCGGACTGCTATTATTCGTCTATAGTGGCATCCGCAGAAGGTCCTGATAGGCCGAGACGAGTTTGTTACGAATCTCCAACAAGAGTTCCGTAGCAACACCCGCTTCTTCGGCTTTGATCATCACCTGATGCAGCTCGACCGGATCACCCGAGAGAAATGCACTCTGAATGCTGCCGGAATCCATCTGCAATTCATTGACCGAATTGATCAGATTGGAGAACATATCCTTGAATTCGCCAATCGATTCGGCGGTCGGAGTCTGCTTATTTCCGGCGGCGGAACCAGCCTGTTCAATCAGGCCGGGGACCAGTCTATTTACACCAATACCAGTAATGCTCATGGTCACACCTTCACATCAACCGACTTGCCGAGATGGGAATCATCTTCCGACGACGCCAGGTCCCGCGAGTAGCCGGGGTCGAAGCGAGAACGGTCGCTGAAACGACTAAATAGCAGATCAAGCGCCTGTCGTTCTTCGGTCGAGAGATATTCGGCATAGTTACCTTTGCTGATCTTTACCGACACCCGCGATGATTGCGATTCTGACTGCGGCGGTATGAGCAGTTTCGTGCTGTCGGTACGGGCGGCATCTTTGCTGCTGCCGGCAGTCTGCTTGCGAGCAGCTTCCTGCCCCGTTGTTTGTTGATATGAGTTAATGCCAATCGGATTGATTTTCATCGTCTTATCCTTTTATGCTCTAAATTTCCATTGTGTCTTTGACCATTTGTTTGGCCGAAGCGATAGCTACTGTGTTGGCTTCATATGCCCTCGTGGCGGACATCATGTCGACCATTTCATTGACGATCTCAATATCCGGCATCCTGACATAACCGTCTTCATCGGCCTGTGGATGCGATGGATCATGCACCAGTCGGTGGCTGGATTCGGGGTCCTGGACCACGTCCATTTCGGTGTTGGACAGAACAATCTTCTCTCCTACCTGTCTGCTGCGACCCGACATATGGCGACCGTTGGTGGAAGCCAGCCGGACCCGTGCGTTTTCCATGTGGGAGTTGAAGGTGGCTTTGGTCTTGTCTTCCTTGACCAACACGCGTTGTCGGCGGTACGGGCCGCCCTCTTCGGTCTGCGTCGTTTCGGCGTTAGCCAGGTTCTCGGCAGCCACATTCATCTTGGCTCGCTGAACCGTCAATCCGCGCGCTGAGACCTCAATTGCGTTTAGAATACCTCCAGCCATATTTCAATCCTTACTTGCTTGTGATCGCTTTTCGCAATCCGGCAAATTTCAACTGCAGCAACTTGGCTGCGATCGTAAACCGAAGTTCGTTTTGGGCCAATCCGGCCATCTCTTTGTCAATATCCACTGAATTGATCTCACCATCGCTAATCCCTGCCTGTTCAACTTTCGGCGGTCGGGCCTGGTGGTTGCCAAGCGCGATGTGATTCTGGTGGGTTGTGAGTCCGGCCAGCTTGTTGCCCGACTTGGTCATCTTGGCAAACTCTGACTGGAAATCAATCGAACGGGCTTTGTAACCGGGAGTAGCAATATTGGCGATGTTGCCGCTGGTGATCCGGTGACGCATCGAGCTCAGGTCCAGATATTTCCGGAAGTGTGGGATCTTGACCTGGTCAAACACGAAACTCGAAAGTTTATTTTCCATAATATCTCACAGTTTACTTTTTCTCACTCCCGGCTAAAGCAAGGCCAATGCCAAAAGCAATGAGTTGCTTCTATGCTATTGAGATACAGAGCGTTAAGCCAAAACGATGCAGTGTGATCTGACCTGTCTGGGGCGTTACAACGGAAATGTTTTCCAATTGATGAAGAAGTTTTTTACTGATTTGAAGCCAGGTCGGCCAGTTGGGACGATGGCTCTTTCAACGAAAGTTCCATCGTCAGCAGCACGACATCAATGCGACGGTTGCGGGCTCGATTTTCGATTGAGTTATTCGGTTTGGTGGGACGGTAAGCGCCGTAGCCAAGGGCCGATATCTTGCCGGGATCCATTTGATAGTTCTCGACATAATAGCGAACAACGGCAGTCGCCCGCGCGGCTGACAGTTCCCAATTCGATGGGAAGGTTGGAGTGCTGATCGGGCGGTCATCGGTGTGCCCTTCGATGCGAATATGGTTTGGTCTATCGGCTATCTGCTGGTAGATCAGATCGAGCACTTCCATCGACCGCGACTGCAGTTCGGAGGAGCCTTCCTGAAACAGTGCCGATTCCATGATATGAACCACGAGGCCACGCTCGGTGATCTCGGTCTGGACTTCTTCTTCACGGCCGATTGATTTGAACTTTTCCTGGATTTTCAGGTTGATCATCCGCAAGTCGCCCAGCTTGAGCAGGCCATGACCTTTTGATTGTTCTTCGGGGTCTTCGTTGCGAAGTATGCTCTCCCCTCCTTTGAGAATGCCGTGCAGAGCCTCGGAAATCTTTCCAAACTTTTTGGCATCGACCTGCGACATCGAATACATCACCACAAAGAAAGCAAGAAGGAGCGTGATCAAATCAGCGTAGGTCAACAGCCAGCGATCAAGATTTTCAGAACTATCATTTTTTTTTCGACGGCGACGCAAGATCACACCTCATCGTCGCGGAATCCCGGCGGTACGAACGATTGCAGACGCATCCTGATATATCGAGGATTCTCACCCGACTGCAGGGCTACGATCCCTTCCATAATCAGTTCGAGATGCGCGATTTCATCATCGTTTCGCTGTCGTAACTTATCTGATATTGGCAGAAAGATAAGATTGGCGGTGCCTATTCCCCAAAGGGTAGCAATAAAGGCACTGGCGATGTTACCGGCCATCACGGTGGCATCGGATGTATTACCAAGAGCATGAATCAGCCCCAGCACGGTGCCAAGGATGCCCATCGTCGGAGCAAAACCACCTGCCTTCTGAAAAAACTCGATACCCCGTTTGTGGCGTTCTTCAAGGTACGATATTTCTGTTTCGAGAATATCCCGCAGTGCCGTAATCTCGGTACCATCAATGACCAACCTGACGGCTTTGTTGAAGAATGGATTGGCAATCTCCTTGAGCAGAACTTCAAGCCCGAGGACTCCTTCGCGGCGAGCCTTCTCCGATAGCCGGGTTATGTGATCAATCGTTTGTGAAAATGAGATGTTCTTCTTGAAAGCTGCGATGCGGAGGTAGGTTGGCACCTGGAAAACGGTATCAATTGAGGTTGTGATAGTTGTGGCCCCGAGGGTACCACCGATCACAATCAACAAAGGCGCGGCAAGTAGAACAGAGTCAAAGGTGCCGCCTTCAAGATAGAAGCCGGTAGCAATAGCTCCGAAAGCCGTTATCAAACCGATTATTGTAGCCAGATCCATTTACTGCCGATCCTACCCGGCGCAGCATAAAACGCCGATTTCATGTATAGTTCACCTATTGCTGACTATATCGGCAGAAACCGGCTCTCAATGTAGCAAAAAGGAACAGCAAGAGCGGTCCGATGGGTCCGAATCAGGAGATTTCCTGTTCTTCCATCTCATTGGAGTATTCCGAGAGTTTGTTTCGAATAGTCCGGGTGGTAATTCCCAGAGCCTCGGCGGCTTTGGTCTTGTTGCCGTTGAATTTCTCCAGAGTTTTGAGGATCAGGTAACGGTTACCTTCCTCAAGCTTCATTGGCACACGCAACGGCGGCAAACCTTCGCCGACGGCACCGAGGGCCAGTTCGGTCGGGAAATCATCCTCGGTCAGGTATTCGTTGGCCGAAATTACCACCGCCCGTTCAATCAGGTTCTCAAGTTCACGGACATTCCCCGGCCAGTGGTATTTGGTCAGTAACCGCAGGGCCGATTGCTCGATTCCTTTCTTCGGACGGCTATTCTCGGAACTATACTTATTGATGAAATGATCGATCAGAATCGGGATATCTTCGGGACGATCGCTGAGAGGCGAGATGTGGATCGGAATTACGTTGAGCCGGTAGTAAAGGTCCTCGCGGAATTTCCCCTGCGCGATTGCTTCTTTCAAGTTGCGGTTGGAAGTGGCGATGATTCGGACATCGACAGAAATCGTGGCGCTGGAACCGACCCGCTCAAATTCTCTTTCCTGAATGACACGCAGCAGTTTCGATTGCAGGTTTGCCGGCATCTCTGAGATTTCATCCAGCAATAGCGTGCCGGTATCGGCCAGTTCAAAGCGACCGCGGTTTGTCCGTTTGGCGTCGGTGAAGGCGCCCTTTTCATAGCCAAAGAGTTCGGCCTCTACCAAATTCTCAGGCAGGGCGGCACAGTTGAGCTTGATGAACGGACCGTTTCGGCGATTGGAAGTGTAATGAATAGCCCTGGCGACCAATTCTTTGCCGGTACCTGAGCCGCCGGTAATAAGAACCGTGGAGCGGGCGTCGGCCACCGATTGAATCAGATCAAAAATCTCTTTCATCAGACGAGATTTACCGATGAGATTGTGGAATCGATCGGTGATCTCCTGACGAAGGGTCCGGTTTTCGGCCCGAAGAGACAGCACTTCGGATACTCTGGCTAGAAGGTGCTCGACTGTTTCGGGAGAAACCGGCTTGAGGATAAAATCGTAGGCACCCATCTTTATCGCCCTAACGGCGGTCTCCACCGTACCGTAGGCGGTCATCATAACCGCCACCGTTTCGGGACTGATGTTCCGGAGACGCTCCAGTAGAGCAATACCGTCCATCTCCTTCATCTTCAGATCGGTCAATACTATATCGTGGACTTCGCGTTCAAACTCCGCGATCGCTTCCTCGCCGGAAAAAACAGAGCGCCCTTGATAGCCGGCTCGTCGAACCGTTTCCAGCAAGAACTCATTGACCAATTTGTCGTCATCGACTATCAGAACCGAATACTTCATCGCAATGCTCCCAGTTTTGTCGTCACATTCGCACCGGTATCAACAGTGTGAAAACGCTCCCGCCTTCGGGACCGTTATCTGCGACGATTTCTCCTCCGTGGGCTTTCATAACTTTCATCGCTACGGCTAACCCAAGGCCATTGCCGCGACGACGTGTGGTAAAAAATGGTGCAAAGATGTTCTCAATATTTTCAGGGGGGATACCGGGGCCGGAATCGGCAACGGCAACCTCGATAACTGTCTCATCGACTCCAAGCAGCAGCCGGTCGGCATGTCTCTCCACGGCCGCTTGTCGGGACAACTTGCAATAGGTGACTGATATCGATCCCTCGCCATGAAACGCCTCCACAGCATTACCAAACAGGTTGAAGAGAATCTGACGGAACAGCACTTTGTCCAGCGCTAGATTGAGTTTACTTTCGGCCGGTGGCTGCGGGGGAATAATTTCGAAACTGGTTTTTGCAAGTCGAGCTGAGTTGTCGCTTCGATATTGGTGGGTGACATCTTCGAGAAATGACTTGAGGTCAACATCGGTACGGTTGACTTCCTCAAACCGCGTATAATTCAACAGGGTGGCGACAGTCTCGTTAAGGCTGTTGACGCCTGCCAGAATTTTCTGGACCGACCGACGCCTGGGATCATCCTCGTCGAAATCTCTTTCCAGCAGAGAAGCAAATCCGCTGATACCGGCAAGCGGGTTGCGGACTTCGTGGGCGATGGTGGCCGCCATCTCCCCCAGCGCGGCCAGCGTGTTGAGCCGGACGATCTCCTGCTCCATTTTCTTCATCTTGGTCAGGTCGTGCAATACTTCGACTGCCCCGGCCGGGTTGCCGTCTTTGTCGGTTAGGATGGCCGTTGATACCGACAGATGCACTTTGCTACCGTCGGCGGTCTCCACTATTCTTTCGATAGCTTCAAACTCGCGGCCGGTTTCAATAGTTCGAACAGCGTTGGCGTCGGCCGGTGTTCCTCGCGGGATGACTTCCCGATACTCGCGGTTGAGAGGTTCTTTCGGAGGGATGCCAAGAATGACCGAAGCGGCGGGGTTGAAATGCGTGATGTGCCCATTCCGGTCAATCGATATCACCCCAACCGCCAATGAGGTAAGCAGGCCGTTGAGAAAACGCGTTGCCGACAGATTGCGTCGAGTCAGATCAACCAGTTTCTTGTTGGCTTCGGCCAGTTGCTGGTTCTGGGCCGAGAAATCTTCTTTTAGATCGATATACTTCCGCTGGAGGGAGTTGATTATCCGGTTGAAGGAGGCGTATGATTCAGTAAATTTCGATAGTTCGTCAGAATCGACTGCCGATTTCTGGATTGTCTCACTGTGATCGTCCATGCACCTTCTAACTCCAATTTGGATTGAATGTTAGGAGGGAATTGGCGCTGGTTCAACAAAAACTTTGATTAGAAATAGGCAGCGATCTCGCTGGCTATACGATCTGACGGCAAAATAAAATCGGCCAGGCCGTCATCTACAATTGCCTTGGGCATTCCATAGACGATGCATGACTCCGCATCCTGAGCAATAGCCACAGCACCTTTGCTCTTCATCTCCCGCATACCGATTAGACCGTCATTGCCCATCCCGGTCAAGATAATCCCGAGAGAGGCTGCCCCATAGTAACGAGCAACGGAACTGAACAGCAAATCAACGCATGGCCGGTAGAGAGCTTCTTCCGGTTTGTCGGTAATGATTAGACGACCCTTCATAGCGTGCCGCTGCGTAATCATGTGTCGTCCACCGGGCGCTACGTATACGTGTCCCGACTCAATAGCCTCACCACTCTCGGCTTCCTTGACGGAGAGCTCTGATAAGCTATTGAGGCGCTCGGCCATTGACTTGGTGAATGTCGGTGGCATGTGTTGAGCTATAACAATGCCGCATGGCAAATTGCGCGGAAGTTGGGTAATGATTTCTTTGAGCGTCGGCGGACCGCCAGTCGAGGTGCCGATTGCAATCAGGCTGACCTGATGGGAACGCTTTGGCTGCACATACGGTAGCGGAGACGTTGTCGGAGCGGTCGCTTTGATCGGTGGTGGAGCCGAACTCTTTCGAGTCGGATGATCTGACTCGCTCGCTCTCTTAAGACGAGCACCCTTGCGTCTGAGATTGGTCATGATTATATTTCGCCGATTACCAATGTCACGAACTTTTTTCAGTAGTTCGTCTTTCATCTTGGCGCGATCGGTATGCTGAGCCGAATCCTTGGTAATAAAATCAACTGCACCCAATTCGAGAGCATCAAGTGTCGCCGAAGCGCCATCGGTAGTCACGGAAGACACCATAATAACCGGTGTCGGCTCGGATATCATGATCTGGCGCAGGGCTGTCAATCCGTCCATACGAGGCATCTCAATGTCCATCGTAATCATATCCGGTTTTAACTCAGCAGCCATCTCCAGACATTCGACTCCGTTGCGGGCAGCGCCGACCACGGTGATGCTGGGATCAGACTTCAACATCATGGTGAGAGCCTTGCGCATGAAGACGGAATCATCGACAATCAGAATTCGAATTTTTTGACCAAGGGCACACATAGGGCAAATAGACGTCCTAGTTACGTTTTCCGGCTATTTTGAAGACACCGGCAACATCGAGAATCATGCGGATACGACCGTCACCCAGAATAGTAGCCCCGGACAAACCTTCGCGCGAACCGAGGTAGCCACCAAGCGATTTGATAACCACTTCCTCTTGTCCAAGGAAACGATCTATCTGGATACCCAGTTTTCTGGCGCCAAGTCCAACGATAACGATATACGGTTTGTCGACCTTTGAGGAATCACTGCTGTGCAAGTTCAGGATGTAGCCAAGATTAATAATTGGCACAATCTCGTCCCGTAATTTAAAAACAGGGCAACCATTGACAGAGTGAATAGGACGACCCTCCCTTTTCACAGTTTCCTGTACAGACGCCAACGGAAGAATGAACACTTCGTTGTCGGATTCAATCAACAATCCCTGTATTATGGCCAGGGTCAGCGGCAATTTGATGGAGATAGTGGTACCAACATTCTTGGCGGATTCAAACTCAATGGTGCCGTTTAGTTTTTCTATGTTGGTACGAACGACATCCATTCCAACGCCGCGTCCGGATATATCAGTGACTTCCTTGGCGGTCGAGAAACCGGGTTCCAACACGAATTTGTAAGCATCCTTATCGGAGAGCCTGTCAATTTCCGCCTGCGTGATCAGTTCTCGTTCAACCGCTTTGGCGCGAATAGCATCAACATCGAAACCTCGCCCATCATCGCTAACACGGATAATGATGTGAGAACCCTCCTGTAGAGCCTCAAGTTTGACCGTACCGACTTCGGGCTTGCCGAGGGCAGTTCTCTCCTCGGGGGATTCCAAGCCATGATCACACGAATTACGGATAATATGAACAAGCGGATCTCCGATCTCTTCAATCACCGCCTTATCCAGTTCCGTTGACTCGCCGCATATCTCCAGGTTAATCTTTTTGCCCCGATCTCTCGCAATATCCCGAACCAGACGTGGGAACTTATTGAACACCTTCCCAACCGGCTGCATGCGCATCTTCATAACAGCCATCTGCAGTTCGCTTGTAATGAAGTTGATCGAGTTGCTTGCCTGAGTCAGATGCTCAAAATCATCCTGATCTTTCTTGGTGACATTGAGGCGGTTGATCGTCTGCGTGAGACTGTTTCGTCCAAGAACCAATTCGCCGACCATGTTCATTAGCGTGTCCAGCCGTTCAGCATCGACACGAATAGTCGCTTCGGTGGTGATTTTCGGCTGCTTGGGAGGGGCTCCGGCTTTCTCCTGCTCCAGTGCCGGGTCGGACGTAGCCTCGCTTACGGCTTCAGGAGTGGATTCAGCAGGCTCGGCGGGCTTTTCGGCGTCCGCAGGCGCAACTGCGCCTTCGCCATTATAGGCGGCTACCAGACGATCAATTATGGAGGTCAGATCGTGTTCTCGTTTGGTACCCGAACGGACATCGTCGATAAGCAGTTTGAGAATATCCAGCGCTTCAAGGAGAATATCCATAATTTCAGGCGTAACAGCCAACTCGGACTTACGCAGTTTGTTGAGGATATCCTCCATCTTGTGCGTAAGTTCGGTGACTTGTTCCAACCCGAGGAAACTGGATGTACCCTTGACGGTGTGCGCCGCCCGGAATATTTCGTTGAGCAGGTCGAGATCATCGGGAGTTGATTCGAGCTTTACGAAATTAGTGTCCAGCGATTCTATTAGTTCATCGGCTTCAATGAGAAAATCACCTAAGATTTCCTGCATATCATCCAGATCAATGTCCATAGACTCAGTCATATTCTTTTTTCCGTCGTTCCGGTGAGATGTTACTGGCTCTCTTTCTGTGCG
Source organism: bacterium (assembly GCA_030640905.1). Lineage (GTDB taxonomy): Bacteria > Zixibacteria > MSB-5A5 > GN15 > FEB-12 > DAOUUR01. The sequence continues at coordinate 6,129 of DAOWIM010000235.1, read as the reverse complement.
AATAGCGAGTCAACTTCATCCTGCTCGGTTTTCTTGTTGGTCATGTCAGCGTGAGGATCATAGACTCGTGATTTTCTGGCGCTTTCAATTATTTCCATTGACGGCTGGTCAAGACCACCGGGCAGAATCTCGATGATCTCGTGGAGTTTTGTTTCTATTTCTTCGAGCAAACTGGCCGCATGGTTGATTTGCTGCGAGGTAATATCCTGAAATTGCAGAACATTCATGATATCGAAGGCATCGTTGCAGGATTCATCAGCCTTCCCGACCAGAGTATCGGCCAGAGCCGGCACATTGGAGATATCTCCCGCGACTGCGTTTTCCTTGATTGTCTTGAGTCCTTCACTAACTTCCTGTTCGCGTTCAATGATCTTTTCGATTTGATCGAGCATCTGATGGGTGGCCTGCTCGGTCTGTTCGCTGATCTTATCAAGTTGCTCTGTTGCTTTGGGTACCTTTGATTGTGATTCGGACAGCGGACTCTGAAGCTGCTTGAGCTGCCCCACAATGTTATTGATACCTTCAGCCAAATCTTTTATTACGGGTTCAATTTCTTTGATCAGAACTGTTGAGTCGGGCATTGCGTTCTCCTTCCTGTCCGTATCAGCCCGCAAGGACTTCATCTATTTTCTGCTTAAGGGTCGCTGGTGTGAACGGCTTGACAATGTAGTTGTTAACACCGGCCTTAAGAGCCTCGACAATGTCATCCTTGACCGAACGAGTTGTCACCATCAGGATCGGCATCTTTGCGTACTTCGGTGTCGATCGGAGGTTAGTTACGAAGGTCAAACCGTCCATCTCGGGCATATTCCAGTCGGTGATGACCATTCCGACTTCTTCCACTTTGAGCTTGGCTAGAGCATCTTTTCCATCGCTCGCTTCGATTACATCCTCGTAACCAGCTTTCTTAAGAGTGTTGACAATTATCCGTCTCATCGTCGGGCTATCGTCAACAGCAAGTATCTTAAGGTCAGACACGATACCTCCTTTTCCTTCCGTTTATCCGTTTCCCAGGTAGCGGGTAACTTCGGTGAGCAACAGTGATGGTTTGAACGGCTTCACCAGATATGAGCTGGCTCCGACCTCCATTCCTCTATCGCGATCATCTTCTCCATCCTCAGAACTCAGAATTATGATAGGTGTTTCTTGATGCTGCTCATTCTGACGAAGGGTGTCGATCAATCCATATCCATCAAGATTGGGCATGTTCAGATCGGTAATTATCAGATCAAGGCTTCCTGTCAGGTTGGATATCTTTTCGATAGCATCCATCCCATCGCAGGCGGTCACGACCTGAAACCCTTTGTTCTTTAGGGAAAACGACACGAATTTCAGAACAGTCGGAGAATCATCAACTACTAAAATCGTCTGTGCCATTGGTCCGGTCCTGTATATTTAAGTTCATCATTTCTTTGCCTGTGCCTGCTTGATTTTACTAAGAAGATCAAGCGCTCGTCCGGTACCACCTGCGGCGCCGGCAGTACCTGCTCCGACCGTAGAACGGCCGGCGGCTGACGAAACAAGTGTCGGTTTAGCCTTGGACGCATCGGCTACTTCTTTGTGGTAAACCAGAGCGTTCTTGAAATACGCCAACTTGAACGCTTTACTGATTCCATGCAGTGTTTCGGCGTGTCCGATATAGAAATATCCTCCGGGTCGCAGAGCATTGTAGAATCCGCGAACCAGTTCTTTCTTGACTTCATCAGAGAAATAGATCATGACGTTTCGGCAAAAGATGATGTCAAATCCGGATTGAGTAGATAATTGTCGGGGATCGTTAAGGTTCATGTGACAGAAGCGAACCATCGACTTGACTGATGCCTTCACCCGGTAATTGTCGCCGTCCTGATCGTAGTAACGACGTAGTATGTCCGGGCTGACATTACGCAATGTCAGACCGCTGTATTCACCTTTGCGGGCCTTCCCGAGAACTTCCTCCGAAATGTCGGAGGCAATGATCTCAGTATTCCACCCGGCTAAAGAGGCAACCTTCTCGGATATCAACATGGCCAGAGTATATGGTTCCTCCCCTGTGGAGCAACCAGCCGACCATACCTTAAGACTTCGAGTGGCCCTGTTTTCCCGTTTTTCTGCAATCAGCTTTGGCAGTACTTCGTCAGCGAATGAAATAAGCTGTGGTTCATTTCGAAAGAATGATGTTTCATTGGTTGTGACTAGATCCATCAACGTATTGAATTCTTTCAGTGATGTATCATACTTGACATGATAGAAATAGTCACGATAGCTCTTAATTCCGAGCTCCCCCATCCGTTTGACAAGTCGGTTCTCAACCAAGTACTGCTTGTTCTCGGCAAAGAACATGCCGGCTTTCTCATGCAGGAACTCTTGAAAGAGAAGAAAATCCTCTTTAGTCATCTTAGTTTCTGCTTGTAGATTTGCCAACCTATTGCTCCTGTATCTCTCGCGCCATATGACGACGGTGTAATATTAGCATTCCAGACTACATATTTCAGTTGTCGGTCTTTTCCTGTACCGGTTGTACCGGAGCAGAATCAGAGCCACTATGTTGTCCATCCAATCTTGCCTTGACTTGAGATTCGATCACCTTGAAGAGTTGATTGATATTGAACGGTTTGATAATGTAGTCGGCTACCTTCTCACGAAGAGCGGCCACAGCGGAGTCCACCGACGGATACCCGGTCATAAGAATCACCGGTATCTCAGGGTGGGCCTTGCGGACCTCGGCGGTCAACTCCATTCCGTCCATATCAGGCATTTTGATATCAGCTAACAATATATCCACTTCTTTGGTGTCGAGAATTTCCAGCGCTTTCTCCCCGTTCTCGGCTACACTGATCGACCATCCCTGCCCCTGGAAAAAATCGTAGAGGAGATCACGGATGAGCAGTTCATCGTCTACAACGAGGATTGAGCGGTCTTCCATCAGTTGCCACTCCCCATAGTTAAAAGGGCATCTTCAACCGCATGGACGATATCCTTATTGCCTCCATCACGGAGACGGTTGATCTCGGACATCGTATCGCGGAAACCCATTTTGGCCAGGGCTTTCACCGCGGCAATCTTGACAATATCCTGACTGGCGGCGAGACAAGGTCTGATATAATCAATAAACTTATCGGACCCGAGATCGCCGATGGCATTGATAACGTAGTACTTGACCCACTGGTCTCCGTCATCAAGCAGGAACCTAATTTCCGGCACCGCCTTTTCACCCTGAAGAGTGATCAGGGCCGAAACAGCTGCCTTGCGAACACTGCTATCCTCGTCACTGAGAGCCACAGAGATCGGGGAAACATCTTCGATGTTTCCAATTCTGGCGAGAGCTTCAATCGCCGAGCGGCGGTTGGCCGGTTCGGAATGCTGGGTCGCTTCGATTAGAGCCTCCACAACACTGGAGTCGCCGATCTTACCGAGAGCCATAACAGCAAGGCGCTGGCGTTCGGCGTTCTCGTGATTTAGATCAGCCCTGAACTGTGCCACAGCCTTGTCGCAACCGATAAGAATCAGGGCGCCGAGCGCGGCTTCGCGTACATCTGGATACGAATCATCGAGTCCGGCTATCAGTACCTCAACTTCACTCTCAGAACCAACCCAGCCAACGGCTCCAAAAGCCGCCGACCTAACGTGGCCAACAGGATCAGTTGTGAGCCTTCGCAGCGCCGGTAGACATTCGGGACTTGCGATGGACCCGAGAAGATGCGCCACTTTTTGCCTGACTTCAGGGTCAGAATCTTCAGCATAGGGAATCAGCTTGTCGGTCATTTGTGCGTCGACATTGTTCTTCAGGAGATCAAGCAACATTGCTTTGGTCTCGCTGTCGGCGCTTTCCAGATTGCTTAAAATGTGCTGATTAACGGCTGGACCGATTCCTCCGAGAATTTCGGTGATTCGTTCAAGCACATCATCGCTCACAACTCCTACAATGAGGATCATCGACTTGAGGACGTCCTCGTTGTACCAGTTCGACGGGCGGCTTAGTACAAAGTCTGTAATCTTCTGATCCCCGTTTCTGACGGCATCGAACAGGAAGGGAACAAAGTTATCCAGCGGCAACTCGGTGTTAGCTATTGCGGGATTGCGCTGGATAATGTCTATCATCGAAGTCAGAGCGGTCTCGGCGATTGAGCAATCTTTGTCGGCCAGGTATTCAGCCATTTTGTCAACTGAACCTGGATGGCCGATAGCGCCGATTGCCTCAATAGCCGCAAAACGCACCATTGGATCATCAGTCTCAAGGTAGGCATAAAGCTGATCAAGAACCGATCCATCACCGATTTTGCCCAGCGCTTCGAGAGCCTGCAACCGAGTGTCTTCGATTTTCTCGGCGGCCACAACCAAAGCGGGAATAGCCTGCTTCGATCCGATTTCACCAAGCGCCTCGGCTGCCGAACAAACCACATTGATATTGTCATCCCACAGGCGTTCTGAGAGAGCTGTAACCGCTCGTTCATCCTTGATCAAACCAAGAAGATCAGCAACGAACTTGCGGACATCATAGTCGTCATCATCGACGGCACCAATCAATGCGGGAACGGCATCGCTGCCAAATCTCACCAGTGTTTCCGCCGCGAGATTTCTTGTGGCGATATCATCGTGGCCAAGGAACTGTACTAACAACTGGGCCGCAGTCTCACCTTTGATGCGGACGAGTTGATCTGCGGCCAATTCTCTCAGGCCAAGATCACCGTCTTCGGTAGCCAATACCAAACCGGCAACGGCTTCATCCTCAGTGTACTGTCCCAGTTCGCGAACAGCTTCCTCGCGCTGGTAGAAATCAGGTGACTGGAGTTTGGCGAGCAGTTCGCCAATTCTATCAATAACATTGGTCATTGCATACACCCCTGTTTAGTCGCTAAGGCTGGCCTCAGTTGGACGGAACCGACTGATACGAGCCGAGAGCTTCCTGCTCCGTCGCATAAACTTCAAAAATATGCGACAGCTGGGTGATTTCAAAAATCTCTTGCACGTAACTGGCGAGATTCGAGAGAGTTAGTCTCCCCTGACGCAAACGAACCTCTTTCATGATTGAGACCATCGCGCCGAGGCCTGAGCTGTTGATGAAATCGACATCGGTCAGATTGACGTGAACAGAGAGCTTCCCCTCATCGGCAAGACCCTTGGTCGTTTCTTTCAACATCGTACCACCGGACAAATCAAGTCTGCCTTTGAGGTCGATAACGGCAACGTTGTCTTCGTGTCTAACTGCGAGTTCCATGGCATCCTCCTTGTAGGAAAATGTATTCTTTCTATTATTTATCTTCTGTCTTATGAGCGAGATCGAGACTTTTAGGCCACCCTTGTCGCTCCGTGCAAACTTGACGTGGTCACAAATGTGGCCCATCAGGTCAATTCCGCGGCCGCCGTCTGCCAGCTCACCGCGAGAGCGTCGCTGCTGGATTCTTTCCAGTCCCCTCTCACCTTCATCAACTATGTCGGCAGTCAAAGCTTCTTTCTTAATATTTAAATGGATCCTGATAATCTTGCACGGATCGAGTTGATTGCCATGAATCAGAGCGTTGGTAAACCCCTCGGAAACAGCCAGTGAGAAACGATGGCGAAGTTCACCAGTGATAGCATTCTCCATCAAAGCCGCCTGGAGATCATTGTACATCTGTTCTTCCGACTCCAGAACAGACTTGTATTTGAAGTCATAGCAAGGCATGGTCAGTCCACTTTCACCTGCATTATGGTGAAGTCATCGTGAGTGTCTTCCGATGAGCCGACGGCAAATTTATCTACCCACTCCTTGACCCGAATGCAGAAGTCCTTGGGGCTGAGGCCGATTTCGGCGGTGAGAACCTGTTCTGTTCGTTCCCGACCAAAGAGATTACCCTGATCATCAGCCGCCTCGGTCAAACCGTCGGTATAGAGAAAAAGCCTATCGCCATGACCGAGTTTACGCTTGCCGAGCTTGAATTGGAGTCCGGGAAACTGACCAACAATCGGTCCGCCTTCGCTCAGCTCACAGATTGCTTTGGCTTCTTCATCCCAGAGGAGACCTGGCATGTGGCCAGCGTTGCAGTATGTTAGCTCGTATTTCTCAAGGTCAAATTTACCAAACCAGAGGGTGATAAACATCTCCCTCTCTCTGATAATATCCTGGCTGAGGACATCATTGAGTCGACCGGCCAGATCGTTCATTTCAAT